>JBAQMW010000206.1:0-7751 GCA_049303155.1 Thermodesulfobacteriota bacterium
GCAAAGAGCCGCCCGTTATCCTCTGGGAGGCGGCATTTGGCAAGGACATCGTCAAGAGGCTTAAAAAGGAAAAGGTTTTGGACGCCCTGATTTCGAAGACCGCCGGAAAATCCGAGGTTGCGTCGGCAGAGGCCATAGTCAGCGAGATGAGGGAAGATACGGTTGACTGCGTTGTCGCCCTTTCCAATTATTCGACCACCCACACGAGGTTCAGAAAACTCCTTACGGACTGCGCCGGAGTGAGGTACGCGAGCATGCCTAATTTCGATGAGTCAATGCTTAAAGGCGTGATGAAGGCCGATTGGGACAAGGTCATGGCCCGGACAATAAAGGTAAGAGACATGATGAACGGCGCGGATTTGATAAGGATACAAACGCCTAACGGCACGGACATAAGGTTTTCCATAAAAGGCAGAAACGTCATAGCAGATACGGGAATACTAACGGAAGAAGGCTCGTCGGGGAACCTTCCGGCGGGCGAGGCGTTTGTCGCGCCTGTCGAGGGCAGCGCCGAAGGGGTATTGGTTTTGGACTGGGCGCCGATGAGAAAATTAAAGAGTCCGGTCAAATTGACTATCCGGGCCGGAACGGTCACAGGGGTTTCGGGCGAAGAGGAGTATGTGAAGGTGTTGGAGGCGAAGTTAGCCGAGAATTCCCTTTGCGGAAATATAGCGGAACTTGGCGTAGGCACGAACGACATGGCGAAAAGGGCGGACAATATATTAGAGAGCGAAAAAATACTTGGCACCATACATATAGCGCTTGGCGATAATTCGACGTTCGGCGGAAAGGTGAGCGTGTCGTTTCATCAGGACTTCGTGTTCTTCGGCCCGACCCTTGAGATAGAAAAGGACGGCAAAAAGAGTTTTATCCTTAAAAAAGGCGTGCCAGTGGTATAGGCGGTATAGGGAAAAGGCAGGGTAAAAGGCAGGGTAAATGGAAGAAGGTGGTAACTGAAAGGGGTTTATTTAAGGGTTCTCTCCTTTTTCAAAGGAGAGACAGAGAGGATTAAAGAAACTTCCGCAGGTTCAGGTTTGTAACCTGAACCAAATATTTCGCATAAAACAATCACGAACTTAAGGGAGCAGGTTACAAACCTGCTCCCGCAATAAGAACGAAGATATTTCTTTTCTTTGCCTTTTCTTTTTTTCCTCTCCCCCTTGTGGGGAGAGGGTAGGGTGAGGGGGAACGCGGCAGTTGTAGGGTGGGCTTAGCCCACCGCAAAAGTTTTATATAATTTCCGTTGATGCCTGCCGTATGGCAGTTTACTTATCCTCTATCTTTCCCTTGTTCGTCATAACGTAATTTTGCGCGTTCTTCTCCGACTCGAAGTAAAGAGCCTCTCCGCCGAGGCCGGAGATTATGTAGGCCGTGGCCTTATCAACCTTGCTTCCTGTTAAGGGGTCTTTTGAAAAGCGCGCGCCTTCTTCGTTTTTAAGCTTGTTCGCGCACCCGGCGCAACATCCGTAGTAGGTCTTGTTTCCGATCTCGACCGGTATCTGCGGCTCTGCCATGACCCTGTTGTTTATCATGCAGACCTTGACCGCCTCGACCTTCTCAGGAGAAAGTTCCTTGGCATAAGAAACTCCGGCAAAAGAAAAAGCCGTGAAAATCATAAAAGCCAGGGTAGCGGCAAGCCTCTTTGATATTATTATCATGTCCTGAACCTCCGTTTTGATTTTTCCCCCTCTCCTCTCCACTTGTGGAAGAGGGTAGAGCCTGCCCTGAGCCGAAGGGGTGAGGGGGAAGTTAGTTTTTATATATCTCTATTTTATTCTACGCAAGGTAGAATGTCAAGGGGAAAAGAGGAGGATTGCTGATTGATATGGTCGCCACTATATGCTAAATTTAGGGAAAGCTTTTCTACGGTCAATAAAAAGGTCGCTCAATGAAAGCATCCATCCTTTCATACAAACGCCGCTTTCTCATGCTATTTTTGCTTTTTCTGCTACTAACCGTAGGTTACGGCTGCTGCGGGATAATCCCTATTCACAAACAGAGCAAGTACCGTTCCGTTCTTACCACTGCCCTTGAAAAAAAGGGAGAGGAGCGTTTTCCTTCAGCCATAACGAGTGAGTATAAAATAGGCGCATCGGAAAAAGTTTATGCCTTTACAGAGTGGTTCGACCTTGAATCAGGGAAAGAGTATGTTGTTAGGTGGGAATGGTATAATCCCGATGGAGAGATTACATTTTCAAAAGACCATAGTTTTAAGCCAGCGAGCTCTTACTATAAGACATGGGGATGGTTGAGTCTTGATCCGAAGTATAACAGGCCGCTCGGCAAGTGGGCCGTCAGAGTATATTTAAATAACAGGTATAAGGATAAAAAGCGGTTCCGTGTTTTTGGAGGTGGGGAGAAAAGAGGCGTAGCGTACGCAGAGCGTCTTGAGGAAATAATTAAGTTTAGCGAAGAAAATAAGAAAGAATCGGAAAATTTGACTCTTCGCGTTGTAGAGCCTGCTGAAGCGTTCGGCGCGGGGTTTAAAGAAATAAAGATAAACATATATAAAGACTTTGCATACGTTGCCAAAGGCTTTCCTTGGGGAATGGGGACGGCTCAAACGCCGACAGGGGGGCCTTCCGGAAAACCATTGGAAGAGATTGTTCATGAGCCGCGCTATTCTTCGTCAAACGTGCTTTACGGTTATTTTGAACTCGGTAATTCGGAGGACCGAAGGATAAGCTATTCAGTCGATGAGGACGAAGGCGGCGAATGGATTTTATACGTTGATAAGAATAACAACGAAGACCTCACCGACGACGGCCAGTTTATTCGTAATCAGGGCACGGGGAAGATGGCGGCGGAACTGACCGTAACATTAGACATAATAACCGCCGACGGCGAAACGATTAGAGAGCCGTATAATCTTTGGTTTTTTATAAATAAGGGTCCATTTTTCTATGCACGTTGCCATTACGCTGGAAGACTGAATTTGAACGGGAAAATCCATGAAGTCGTTGCCTTTGAGAACGAAAAACACGACGGCCTGTTTCGCGAAAGCGGTATTTGTATCGATTTAAACGATGACGGGAAGTGTCAAGAGGAGAACGAGCGCTTCAGGGACGGAGAAATAATAGAAGCGGATAGCATTAGATATAGGCTGTCGCTTGATTACCCGTAAGTTGGTTTATTTGACATAGAACATAAACGCGTTTATTCCCGTCAGGGCGTTGTCGCCCGAAAACCATATCATAAGTTGGTACCGTATGGTCGCCGCGCACAGGGTTGCATCAATGAAAAGGGTTGCGCTTTCTCCGTAACCTTCCGCAAAACAAAAAAGGCCGCCCCGATATTATATCAAGGCGGCCTTTCGTTAGAATTCTGGTAGCGGGGACAGGATTTGAACCTGCGACCTTCGGGTTATGAGCCCGACGAGCTACCGGACTGCTCCACCCCGCGGCATGGAATAAAGCACAAGATAAATATCTTATCGAATTATTATGGCCTTGTCAAGAATCAATCCCGATTGGTTGAGATTTCCCCTTACTTGATAGTTCGTCCTTCGACAAGCTCAGGACGAACGGTTCCGTTACGCAGGGGAGGGGATTTTTGAAGCTCGTTTATGATATGTCCGGCCTTGTCAAGAATATCTCAGTCTTCGATTTGAAATCCTATTCCCCTGTCAATGAAAAACTTTGTCACCACGTCCGGATGCACGGCCCAACTCACGTTCAGGAACTGGTTTTCCTCGACCTCTTTGCCGTCTTTTTTAATCCTCGGATTAAATCCGAGCGGGATATGCGCCGTCCTGCTCTGTATGCCCCAGACCCTGCCCTTGACGTCGAACACCGGCCCGCCGTTTTGCCCTTTGAGCCCCGGAGACGAGGTTTCGAGAAACTTCACCTCGAAGTTTTTTTCGAGCGAGGTTTTGAACATGATGTTCCTCGTGTACATGCCCTCTATCGGAAAGGGGACGAGGTTTTGGAAGTCGAAGCTGAATTTGTTCGCGCCAACGTCGTAAGACGTCTTCAACTCCGCGAAGGCGAAGCCTATTTTGCAGAGGCTCGTGCCTATGGAGAGATTCTTTTTAGGATTTTTGAACACCGGGAATTCCTTCACGCTTTCAGGGTCGAACGGGGAGAGCCTGCCGACCAAGATGTCGGCCTCCGGTATTACGTTTATGTCAACTATTTCCTGATTGTCCGAGCCGGGCCACACGGACGAGGCCGTAATCCATTCGGGGTTCGGCCTTAATCCCGCGAGTTCTTTTTTGGCTTCTCTTGAGGGATCTTTTTTGAGTTTTTCGACCTTCGCCTCGTAGGTCTTTATCTCTTGAAGGTGGCGCTTGAAAAGAGGTATCACCTCGAAGACGTGCGCCGCGCTGACGAACCATCCGTCCCTGTTGACCACGACGAGAGTGCCGCCGTCTGTTAGAATCGTGCCGTTATAAAGGCGCTTGCACGCCACTACGGGTTTTATGCAGCCGAGCATTTTTTCAATCGAATGAGAAAACATATCTATTCCTCCTCTTGGAATCAAAAAAGGTTAATAAATGCGGCGGCGGATGTCAAACTATTTCGCTTCGGAGAAGAAGCGGTTAGAACCCCATCACCCTACCCTCTCCCCAAGGGGAGAGGAAAAAAATGCGGTTCATTCCTCATACCTCCCCAGCATCTTTAAAATTGCCACCTCTATGCCCGTGCCTTCGAAAATCGGGATAAGCGTTTTGACGTCGTACTTTTTCGTGAAAAAGCGCGGGTCTTTCGTGGCGAACATGCCCTCTTTTATGACAGGCTCCGGCGCCTCAATGGGCGTAAAATGCATCGGTATGAAAAGGCGCGGCTTTATTATCTTTATCGCCTCTATAATTTCAACGGGTCTTATGGCTCCTATGTTGTCGCAGATTGACACTATCGCCGCGTCAATGCCGCGTAATTCTTCCATCTCTTTTATTCTCGCCGTATCGCCCGAAAAATAAATCCTCTGCCCTTGAAATTCGATTATAAACCCGCACCCCTCGCCCTTTATATGAAATCCCCTTAAAGCGTAGGCAGGGACGCCGGTTATCCTAACGCCTTTGAGTTCAATCGTGTCGCCTATGCCGACTGCCCTTACTTTTTTTATGTCTCGCACGCAGTGCTTGAGATAGCCCTCTTTATATGCCGCAACAGCCGTGCCTTCGCCGCGCACCTTTAGAACGCCTTCGGGAAGGCAGTGGTCAACGTGGTGGTGGGTTATGAGGATAAGGTCTGCCTTCGGCGGGTCGTTATCGAATATCACAGGGTCGGTGTACACGGTAAAGCCGTTCGGCCATGTTATCCGAAAGGTTGACTGTCCGAGCCATTCATATTTGACGTTATCGAGTTCGATAAAGTATTTTTCTTCGGCAGGCATAATCAAAAATATAGCACGGAGGCATTGTTGCGGAAAGGCATTTATTCCAATCAAGGAATAAGCGTCTTGGTGGTATAATGTCTTGCGAAAGGAGGCGGCCATGAATAATATCGCGATAATCGCAATCGTAGTCATTGCTGTAATAGTCATAGGATTTTTATTGAGTAAAAGAAGCGAGGCCGTGGAGCCGCGGCAAGGGGAAGCGAAGACCGAAAAGAAAACCGAAAAGGAAACCAGATTCGAGCCTTGGTCGGATAAATATGAAGGAGTGGAATATACCGCCGAATGCCTCGGGGATTACGACGGCGAGCCGTTCATAACGGTTTCGATAAAGGTAGATAAACCTTTGAAACAGAGTTTCGAGGTAAACGCGCGGGGAAAGGCTCCTGTCATTCCGCCTGAGCCTGTCGCGCAGTATGTAAGGGAACTTCTTCAGATGGGCGTCAATTATATTGACATAAACTATAATACCGATTGGATAGCGGCTGAAGTGCCTGAAGGCAGGGCTACGGTCGACAGGGAACTGGCAGAGCGCATAGTGAGGCTTCTCGTTGGAATAAGGAATGTCGCCGGTTAGATAAAAAAATATGGCGCGCCCGGAGGGAGTCGAACCCCCAGCCTGCGGATTCGTAGTCCGACGCTCTGTCCAGTTGAGCTACGGGCGCAAGTAGAAAGACTGCTATTCGTTATCGGTTTCGAAAATCGAAAATTGATTGAATCGAAAATTTTTTGTCTAATCTCGAATTTCGATTTTCGAACTATTGTGTAAAATTATTGGCGGAGAAGGAGGGATTCGAACCCTCGGTAGAGTTACCCCTACAACTGCTTAGCAGGCAGTTGCCTTCGACCACTCGGCCACCTCTCCGCGCAAGGTATTATTTTTATCACGAGAGCGGCGCGGAATCAAGTTATCTTTGTCTTGCGGACGGTACGATGAATAAATAAGCCCCCGACCAATTCTTGAGAATGGGTACCCCGCGCACACCATAAAGTAATTTAAAACATTATGGGCGCAGGAGGCTCAGCCCTGCTTGCCTTTTCCGGCGAACAAGAATATCAAGATAACCCCTGTCGCGAAGCCTCCTATGTGGGCGTACCAGGCTATGCCGCCGCCCGTGCCAGTGTTAAGAATCTGCATCAAAAACCAGATGCCGAGAAAGATGATCGCCGGAATCTTCACTACCTGCACGAAGAAGAAAAAGAACAGGAGCGTCAGCACCTTCGCCCTCGGGTAGAGCACGATATACGCGCCGAGCACTCCGGCTATGGCGCCGCTTGCGCCGATAAGAGGTATAGTAGAGCCGGGGTTTAGGGCCACGTGAGTCATGCTTGCCGCAACGCCGGTAAGGAGATAAAAGATTATGAACTTGATTTTGCCGAGCCTGTCTTCGATATTGTCGCCGAATATCCAAAGAAACAGCATGTTCCAGAAGACGTGAAAAAACCCGCCGTGCACGAACATCGAGGTAAAGAGAGTGAAAGGAGGCGGAAGGAAGGCAAAGGGCGAGACGTCCTTAAGGCTCATAATCTCGTACGGAACGGCCGCTGTCTTGAGTATGAAGACCTCCGCGCCTCTTGGGCTGAGAAGTAACTGGAAGACGTAAACAGCCGTGTTAATCGCTATCAGGGCGATGGTTACGTAAGGCGTTCTGCGAATCGGGTTGTCGTCTTTTAAGGGTATCACGGAATTATTATACCACGGGTCTTTCTCTGCAATTGACAAAGCAGGTTTTTGCGCTAATGTTTAGATGTAAGCCGGGGCAATACGAGACTTCGACGGACGGAGCGCGAGGCATTTTGAAAGGAGGCGGATATGAAGGTTTTGGTGGTTTTTTATTCGATGTACGGCCACATATACAAGATGGCCGAGGCAGTAAAGCAGGGCGTGGAGGAGGTTAAGGGTGCGAAGGCTGAACTGCGAAGGGTGCCCGAGACCCTTCCGGAGGAGGTTTTGAAGATGATGGGGGCAGTCGAGGCGCAAAAGCAACTTATTCACGTGCCTGTTTGCACGGTTGACGAACTCGGAGAGGCCGACGCCGTCATATTCGGCACTCCGACCCGCTTCGGCAACATGTGCGGCCAGATGCGCCAGTTTCTGGATTCCACCGGAAAACTCTGGATGAAGGGCTCGCTTGTCGGAAAAGTCGGAAGCGTGTTCACGAGTTCCAACACCCAGCACGGCGGGCAGGAATCAACCATACTGAGTTTTCACGTAACCCTTCTCCACCAGGGCATGGTGATAGCGGGGCTGCCTTACGCCTTCGCAGGGCAGATGAGGATGGACGAGATAACCGGAGGCTCTCCCTACGGAGCTTCGACCATAGCAGGGGAAAACGGAGTGCGTTCTCCGAGCGAAAACGAACTTGCGGCCGCGAGATTTCAGGGCGCCCATGTGGCGCGGTTGGCGCTTAAGC
>JBAQMW010000207.1:0-6170 GCA_049303155.1 Thermodesulfobacteriota bacterium
GCTCCACGTAAGCGGCCCTCCACGGCTCCGGCCCGAGGACCCGCAAAAAAGTGGCCGGGTTGAAGGTGCCCGCGCCTTTCTCCATGTCATATGGCTCAAGTATCAGGCATCCCCTTTCGGCCCAAAACCTCCGGAGCGTAAGTATCACGTCCTGAAATAACATTGTTTTTCCCTTTTTCGCCATAATCTACATTCCGAGCCTTTCGATTATTTTTTTGGTCTTGAGTTCCCTGCCTGTCTGATGCCTTATGAAATCCGACAAGACCGCTTCGCTCTCTCTCGTGAAGGCCTCGTCCGTTACGAGACGGCTCAATTTTTCGGCCGGCATCCTGCCCGCCATTCCGAGAAGGCTCGCGGTAGCGGCTGAAAACGGAATCAAACTGCCGAGTCTTCCGGAGCAAACGAAACAAACCGCTCCGCCCTTTTCGGAATTAAAAAACACCCTGCCCCCTGAAAAACCTTCCCTGCAAACGACGCACCCGGAAAGATGAGGCATGTAGCCTAATGTGCTAAGAAGTTTTATCTCGTAGAACCTCAAAAGGCTTTTGCTGTTGCCCGAAAAATTAATTAGCTTCAAAAAACACAAAAGCACCTCGAAGAGTTCCGGGTTCTGATGCCCGCCGTCGCGGGTCATCTCGTTCGCGAGTTCCAGCATGTAGCAGGACTCCGCATACCTCGAAACGTCTCCCTTAATCTCCGGGAATCCGTAAAGGAGACTCGCCTCTTCGACAACCGAGAGTTCTCCGTTTCCGCGGTAGAAAAGAAGATTCACGTAAGACGGCGGACAGATATTCCCCACGAACCGCCTTTTGCTTCTCCGCGCGCCCTTGGCGATGCCGCTGAGTTTTCCGAACTCCTTCGTATAAAAAGCCAAAATCCTGTCAGACTCGTTGTAATCGAATGAATTCAGGATTATCGCCTCGGAGCGATAGCGCCCTTTTTTCATATAAGCCCTATCTTAAGAAACACCGTGGCTAAACCGAGGAACGTGAAAAATCCCCCGATGTCGGTGCAGGTCGTGACGAATATGCTCGACGACACCGCCGGGTCGAACCCGAACCGCTTGAGAAGAAGCGGTATGGTGGCGCCGCTAATCCCCGCAATGGCCAGATTGACCGTCATGGCTAAAAAAAGCAAAACCCCTATCATTATGTTCGCGCCGAGGAGATACGCCACGACGCACGCGCCGGCGCCCGTAACGACGCCGTTCATGAACCCGACAGTGGCCTCCTTTAAAAGAACCCTCTTCGCGTGCCTTAAGTCGAGCTCACCCAAGGCGAGCCCCCTTGTCACGACCGTGATGGCCTGCGTTGCCGCGTTGCCACCCATGCCCGCGACTATCGGCATGAGGACGGCGAGGATGACAAGCGTTTCTATGGTGCCCTCGAAGATTTTGACCACGCTTGCCGCCAAAAAAGCCGTGGCGAGGTTAATGAGAAGCCACGGAACGCGCAACTTGAACGACCTCATGGGTTCGTCCAAAACCCTCTCATCCACGTTAAGGTTAGCCATCTTATAAAAATCCTCGAACATCTCTTCTTCTATGACGTCCACTATGTCGTCTATTGTTATGCGCCCGACGAGACGGTTTTCCCTGTCCACCACTGGCATGCTTATGAGGTCGTACCTCTGGAACATCTTCGCGACCTCTTCCTGATCGAGATCGGTCGTAACCTTTACGACGGTTTTATCGGCAATGTCCCTTATAAGCGCGTCCTCGTCCGCGAGTATGAGTTTATCGAGCGCGACCGTGCCGAAGAATTTACCGTGCGAATCAACGACGAACACGGTCGAGATATTTTCCATCTCTTTGGCCTTTTTCCTTATCTCCTCGATAGTCTGCCTTACGGTTAAGTCTTCCCTTACCGAGACAAGCTCGGCCTGCATCTTTCCGCCGGCAGTGTCGTCCGGGTACTTGAGGAGTTTTTGAACCTCTATGGATTCCCCGGCCTCTATGCCTTCCAATACCTCGATTGCGTCCGCCTCGGGGAGCTCGGAGATGACGTCCGTGGCATCGTCGGTTTCCATCTCCTCGATTATGTCAACGAGTTCTTCCTTTGAAACGGAAGAGACGAGGAGCTCCCTCCTCGCGCCCTCGATTTCGAGTATTACCTCGGAGGCGGTCTCGTTATCGAGAAGACGGAATATCTCTACAGCCTCGTCCTCGGTAACGCCTTCTATGAGTTTCGCTATGTCCGAGTGGTGGAGCGGAGACAGAAGGGCGTTAACACCGTTACTGTCGTTTTGTTTGAGGAGTTCTTTAAGTTTCTTAAGCGGAAGTTCTTTGGCTTCGGCAGTCATAGCCGTTCCGTCCGAAGATTGGATTTGAAAAATTGACTTTTAAAAATTAACACACAAGAGCCCACTATTCAACAGGGAATGTGGGAGATGTGCCTGAGGAAAACCTGCGGAAGGAAACCGTTCGCCCTGAGTACTGAGTAGTGAGCTTGTCTAACTATCGAAGAGCGAACGGCAAATAAACAAAGCCTATGGGGGAATATCTTACCTCTCCAAAAAGAAAGGCCCTTCGATTGAGCGCATGACGTATTCGGTCGTGGAGCCCAGAACCATCTCCGCGACCTTGGAGTGATGGGTCGCCCCCATGAAGATGATGTCGTGGTTATTCTCCGCGTAATAGCGCTTTATGCCGGCGGCCGGGTCGTCCTTGACCGTAACGAAGTTCGCCTTTATGCCGTAGGGCTTGAGATAATCCTCGGCCCCCTTCAAGACGTCGCCGGAGGGCTCTTTTGACGCGTGAAGCACTGTCAAGGGCATGGAAAGCGTTTTAGCGAACTGGGCCGCCGAGTGTATGACCTTTGCCGCGTTCGGGCTTCCGTCGTAACAAAGAAGCGGGTTAGAGGGCGCGCAAAATCTCTCCGGCGTTATGAAAACAGGCGCAGGGGATTTTCTTATGACGCTCTCGACAACGGAGCCGAGAAGACCGTAATCGAACTTCGCGTTGACGCCCCGCCTTCCCAGCACAAGAATGTCGGCGAGCCGCGCCTTTTCGCATATCTCGTTAGACACTATGCCGAAGGACATCGTTGTCTCCGTCTTGATGCCGCCGGATTCGCATTCGTCCTTAAAGGAGGCGAGGATGCTTTTACCCGAAGCCTCGAGGGCATCCCTCATCTTGGATGAAAAATTCAGGAAGGGCTCGAACCCCACTGACCCGGAAAGGTCGTGGAGGAAAGGCCCCTCCAAAAGCACTATGTCCACGGCGTGAAACCCGGAGAGTTTTGCGCCGAAGTTTTTAGCAAGCCAGACGCCGTATTTTATCGCCGCGTTCGAATGGCCGGAACCGTCCAAAGCGACAAGAATGTTTTTTATCACGTATCCCTCCGAAGAAATTATTTTTACGGACTGCGGTAACTCAAGGCTTTAGCCTTGATACGTCAACCCTAAAGGGTTGAGTTACAGTCATGCCTTACACCGCGCCGTTCGCAACGGACGCCGCCTCTACCAAAACCTCTCCGTCGCAAACCGAAACGCCGAAGAAATCCGCTTCCTTCCACTTAAGCGTTATCGGAACCTTCACCAAGTCGTCTATCGCCCTCTTTAGAAACCGTGCGCCGTACTTCGGGCTAAAGCCTCTCTCGACAAGCGCATCAACTACCTCGTCGCCGACGGAGAGCTGCTTGCCCTGCCCGGACATTTTATCCTTTATCTTGTCCAGGTGCATGACGGCGATTTTTCTCACCTCCTGCCTCGTAAGAGGGGAAAATACCGCTACGTCGTCTATCCTGTTTATGAACTCCGGGCTCAAGAAGTTCTCGACCTCTTTCATGATGTTCTTCTTAAGGCTCTCGACCTTCTGCTTCTCGCCCTCGGAGATGAACCCGAGGGTCTTCGTGAATTTCTTAAACTCGTCCGAGCCGAGGTTCGATGTCATGATTATGACGGTATCGCTGAAATACACCCTCTTGCCCCTGCCGTCGGTAAGCCAACCCTCGTCGAAGACCTGCAAAAAGAGGTTCAAAACGTAAGGATGCGCCTTTTCCACCTCGTCCAATAAAATAACGGAATAAGGATTATCCCTTACGGCAGTGGTGAGTATGCCCCCGCGTTCCGAGCCGACTATGCCGCGCGGCATGCCTATGAGTTTATCCACGGAGACGGAGGAATCCTTATACTCGCTCATGTCGACCCTTATCATCTTCTTATCGTCGCCGAAGAGAAATTCCGCGGCCGCCTTCGCAAGCTCGGTCTTCCCCACTCCGGTCGGGCCTAAAAAAAGAAGCACTCCGTCGGGCCTTGAGTAATTTTCCTTCAAGGGGCCCTTATTCAGGCGAAGCCTTCTCGCAAGGGCCTTTATGGCCTCGGCCTGCCCGACGACCCGCGTTGAAAGCGCATCCTCCATGTCCTTGAATCTCTCGACCGTGTCCCTGAATATCATGTCGTTCGGTATCTTCGTCTCCTGTGAGATGACCTCCACCACGTCCGAGCTTTTCACCTCTCCGCCCGGCCTGTTTATCTCAACCTTCACGCAAGACGTATCCAGCCACCCTATGGCCTTATCCGGCATCTTAAGGCTCCTCATGTAGCGGCGGCTCATGTCGAGCGCCGTCTCCATGGACTCGTCCGAGACCTTGACGGAATAATTCTTCTCGAACCTCGGCCTTATGCCGTAGAGGATTTTCCTCGTGTCGTCAACAGTCGGCTCCTCCACGTGAACCGTCCGGAACCTCCTCGCCAACGCCTCGTCCTCGGCTATGAATTCCTTGTACTCGGCCAGGGTCGTAGCGCCTATTATCTGCACCTCGCCCCTCGCGAGAGTGGACTTGAAGATATTGGCCGCATCCGAGGGCACGCCCATCGCGCTTCCCGCGCCTATCAGGGTATGGGCCTCGTCTATGAAAAATATTATGTTCTTCCGTTCCTTTATCTCTTTTATTATCTTCTCTATCCTGTCCTCGAACATGCCCCTGAATATCGTGCCGGCGACGATGGAATTCATCTGAAGATTCACTATCTGCTTGTTGCGAAGCCTCTTGGGTATCCGGTTCGGCTCTAACTCTATCTTTCTCGCGAGCCCTTCGACGACGGCCGTCTTCCCGACGCCCGGCTCGCCTATAATCATCACGGAATTGCTCCGCTCCATGTGGCAGAGTATCTCCATCACTTGCTCTATCTCGCGGTCGCGGCCTATTATCAATGGAAGCTTGTCGTAACGCGCGAGTTTATTCAGGTTTACGGCAAAGTGCTTAAGGTTCGGCGGAAGGTCGTACTTTTTCTTGGTTTCCTCTTCGGTCTCTTCTTTGCTGCGGACGCGCACGGTTATGCGGCGCATGACATAATCGGGGTCAAGCCCGAAACTCCTGAATACCTTTGCCGGAAGGCTGTGGTTTTCCTGAAATATCGCCATGAAGAGGTCGGTGAAATCGATTTCCTCCCTGCCCCATCTCCTCGCTTCTTCCTTGGCGAGCTTAAAGACGTTTTTGGTGGCCGGAGGAATCTTCAGCCCGAGTCCTATGTACTGGCGGGAGATGTTCAAGTGTTCGTTAAGGAAGTTCAGGACGTGGTAGACGTCGAGGTTAAGGTCGTCCATTACCTCGCGGAAGAATTCGTCCTCTGTCTTGGCAAAGGCTATGAAGAGATGCTCGACGCCGATATAGTAATGCTGGCGCCGCTTGCTTTCAAGAACGGCGGCCTCCAGAACCCTCTGCGCTCTTTGGCTGAGGTTTTCTTTTAATTCATCGAGTTCGTTCATGAATCCCCTCGCTTCCCGTTGCAATGGCTTCGCGCAACGGGAACCCTGCCCCTTTGTAAAAGGGGAGAACCTCTCTCCACCTCGCGGTACGGACGAGCTTATTTATTTAATTTTACCACAACCCGTGCCGCGGTTCATAGGGATTTGTTCTTTCGAACTCCGAAATAAGTTTTTTGCCGGTCTCGTCCACATGGGCAGGCATCTTTATGTTTAAAACGACGTAGGCGTCGCCCTTGGCTCCGCCAGTAAGCGAAGGCGCGCCCTTGCCCTTGAGCCTTAACTTCTGTCCGCTCTGGGTGCTTGGCGGCACCTTTATCTTGGTGAACCCGTCTATTGTGGGCACCTCTATCGCCGCGCCAAGCACTGCCTCGGAAACCGTAACAGGCACGTCCACGTATATGTCGTTGTCAATCCTCTTGAAGTACGCGTGCGGCCTTACGTGAGTTACGATATACAAATC
>JBAQMW010000208.1:0-4599 GCA_049303155.1 Thermodesulfobacteriota bacterium
ACCGATACCAGAATTTGTCATTGTGAGGGGAGGGGTACCCAGCCGAAGGCTGGGTCGTCCGAAGCAATCTCGTCTTTACAATTATGAGATTGCTTCGCCGACCCACGCCGCTTGGCGTGGGTACCACGCGCAATGACGGTCTTTAATCGGTAACTGATAACCGATAACTGATAACCGTCAACCGTTCATCGATTCGCCAACCCTGCCCGAACGGGCAGTTGTAATTTATTGTTGACTTGGAATAAAGTTAGCGGATTTTAATGTCAAGCGTTTCCCGGGGGAATGGATGATAAAGAAGAAAAAGGCCGGTTCCGGAGCCAAGGCTCTTTCAGCCAAAGAGATAGAGGTTTTGCGCTGGGTTCAGGAAGGCAAGACTAACGACGAGATAGCCGTAATCCTCGGCAAGTCCAAATGGACCGCCAAGTATCACATAAAAAACGTCTTCCGTAAATTGAACGTTACGAACAGGGCTTCCGCCATAAGCGCGGCAATAGGCATGGGCGTCCTGCCGCCGACAGAGCCGTCCGAATACGTTCCCGAAAAAAAGAAGCTCAAGATAGGCGTAGTGGGATGCGGCAAGGGCGGCACGGCCGTTTTGAAGCTGTTTAAAGAAAACCCTTCGGTCGAGATTATGTGGGCCACGGACAGGGACGTCTCTGCGCCGGGCCTTGCCGTAGCCGGAGAGATGAACGTGCCGACGGGCGTGGATTACAAGATGTTTTTAGGCGAAAAGGTGGACGTCATAGTAAACCTTTCCGGCTCGAAAAGCGTATCAGAGGATTTAAGGAGAATCATTAATCCGGATACCGAACTCATGGGAGGACTTTCCGCCAAGATAATGTGGCAGCTCTTCGAGGAACGCAGGCGCAGGGTCGAGGACAGGGAGAGGACGCTGAAGGAGCACGAGGCGTTATATCACTTGGGCCTCGTGGTCGAGAGCATTCATAGCCTTAACGACGCCGGGTACGCCATAGTTGACTACGCCATGAAACTCACCAATACTCAGGCAGGGTCTATCGCGCTTTTCGACGAGAAAAAAGAAGACATGGTGCTCATCGCCTCCAAAGGGATGAGTTCCGCCTTCAAAAAGAACGACAGGTGGGAGATAAGAAAGGGCGGGCTTACGAGCAGAATCCTCAACCAGAACGGGCCGCTTTACATGGAAGACATAAGAGAGTCCTCGGAGTTGAATCCGCTTCTTATGAAAGAAGGCGTGAGGGCGCTTCTTGCCGCGCCTCTTATGGTCGAGGGAAGGATAGTCGGAATCCTCTACGTGAACGACTTCAAGAAGAGAAAATTCAGGGCCGAGCACATATCGCTCTTTTCTCTCCTTACCATATACGCCGGCCTCACCATAGAGAGGGTCAAGGCCATAGAAGAAACGAGGCTTTTGAGCATAACCGACGGCCTTACGAACCTCTATAACCAGCGCCACCTTATGGAGCAGCTTCAGAGGGAACTTCAGAGGGCTGCGAGGCATAAAAAGCCGCTCGCCGTCATAATGTTCGACATAGACAACTTCAAGACGTATAACGATTCATACGGCCACATCGAGGGGAATAAGGTGCTTAAGACCATCGCGCGGATGCTTAAAAAGAGCACTCGCCTCTCGGACACGGTCGGAAGGTTCGGCGGGGAAGAGTTCTGCCTCGTAATGCCGGAGATAAGCAAAGAAGGAGCCAAGGCCTTCGCATCGAGGATAGTGAAGGAAATAGGAAAATATCCCATGCCCAACAGGAAGGTTACCTTAAGCGGCGGGGTGTCTACGTTTCCGCACGATGGAAAAACCCACGCGCTTCTTTTAAAGAAGGCCGACGAGAGGCTCTATAAAGCCAAGAACGCCGGCAGGAACAGGCTCGTTGCGGAGTAAAAATAAAGTTTTATTCGTTCCGGTTTTTCTTCTTGTCATTCCCGCACGTCCCCCTCCCCCTACCCCTCCCACAAGGGGAGGGGAGAAAAAACAAAACCCCATTTGTCATTCTCCCGCCCGCCGGAGGCGAGGTCTCGTCCGCAGGAATGCGAGACCTCGCTTATAGCGGGCATTCTTGCGGACGGACGGTCTGCCCCTTCTGTCATTCCCGCAGTCTCTTGAGCGGGAATCCAGGTCTTTAGTCTTGTCATTCCCTTTTTTTATCTGGTTCCCCGCTTAAGATTGTCCGCCTCGCCTGTGGCGGGCGAGACCTCGCTTATAGCGGGCGGGGACAAGCTTCTGAGCGGGAATCCAGATATAATAAATGACACCGGAATCAGGGAAGAATATTCAAATTTGAAAAGAGAATGTTAGAGTGTTCTTCCCTTATTTCCCGACCAACTCCCTGAACTCATCTTCCGAAAGTATCTTTAGCCCGAGTTTTCGGGCTTTTTCGTATTTCGAGCCGGGGTCCTCTCCGGCCACCACGTAGTCCACGCTCTTGCTTATTGACGCCGCCGCGATTCCGCCTTCCGCCTCTATAAGCCTCTTTGCCTCTTCCCTTGTAAACGAGGCGAGCGTTCCGGTAAAGAGAAACGTCTTGCCTGAAAATCTGCCTCTTGCCGTTGCTTCTTTTACCGGAAACTCAACGCCAAAGGTTTTAAGTTTTTCGATTACGTTTATATTGTGCTTTTCCGCGAAGAAATCCACGATACTCTCTGCCGTCTCAGGTCCTATGTCGCGCACGCTTAAAAGGGTTTCTTTGTTTGCTTCCATGATGGCGCCCATAGAGCCGAACCGTTTCGCTAAAACCACTGCCATGCGCTCGCCGACGTCCCTTATGCCAAGGCCGTAGATGAGACGTTCGAGGGTCGGGGTTTTGCTTTTTTCTATGGCGTTTATGAGATTGTCGGCCGATTTTTCGCCCCAGCCTTCGAGCCCGGCGAGGTCTTCCTTTTTCAGTTTGTAAATGTCCGAGACGTCTTTTATAAGGTTTTTTCCTACTAACTCGTCCACGCGCCGCGCACCGAGGCCTTCTATGTCCATTGCTCTTTTGCTCGCGAAATGCCTTATGCGTTCCTTTATCTGCGCGGGGCATGAAAGCCCGCCCGTGCAAAAATGTATGGCGCCTGTCTTTTCGACGTTTGAGCCGCAATCCGGGCATATCGAGGGCATGAGGAATGGTTTTTCTTTGCCGCTTCTTTTTTCTTTTACGACTGAGGAGACCTCCGGTATCACGTCTCCGGCCCTCTCGACAAGAACCGTATCTCCGATTCTTACGTCTTTTCTTTCGACCTCGTCCATGTTGTGTAGAGTCGCCCTCTCTATCGTAACCCCTCCGACAACGACCGGTTCGAGTATTGCTACGGGTGTCAACGCGCCGGTCCTTCCGACGCCGACTACTATGTCTTTCACTACCGTAGTTTCCTGCTTCGGGGCGAATTTGTACGCTATCGCCCATTTCGGGCTTTTCGTGACGGTTCCCAATTTTTCTTGAAGAGTCAGGCTGTTAACCTTTACCACGACGCCATCGAGTTCATAGCCGAGTTTTTCGCGCATCCGTTCTATTTTTCCGTGGTATTTTATTATGGAAGCCGCGCCTGAACCGGTCTCGATAAGAGGGTTTATCCTTATGCCGAGTTTTTTGAGATATTCGAGCGTTTCGAGATGCGTTTTAAAAGAGACTCCGCTTATCGCTCCTATGCCGTAGGAGAATATGTCGAGCGGGCGGGTTGACGTTATCTTCGGGTCGAGTTGCCGGAGAGAGCCTGCGGCGGCGTTTCTCGGATTCATGAAAAGGCTCTCGCCTTTGTTTTCCCTTTGTTTATTGAGTTTCCTGAAGCCCTCCAAGGGGATGTAGACCTCGCCGCGTATTTCTATTTTTCCCGGGACAGTAATGCCTCGACCCATGCTCCGCATGGGTACCCCGCGGGGTTCGAGTTTTAACGGAATGCTCTTTATTGTTTTCAGGTTTTGCGTTATGTCCTCTCCCTTGTATCCGTCGCCCCTTGTCGAGCCTTCCCGGAACACGCCGTCCTCGTAAACAAGTTCAACGGCAAGGCCGTCCATCTTCGGTTCAAGGATATATTCGATGTCGGTCTTTATTCCGAGGTCTTTTTTTATCCTCGCGTCGAAGGCCGCGGCCTCATCCTTTGAAACGGCGTTAGCGAGGCTGAGCATCGGCACGGTGTGAATGATACTGCCGAATTCCTTGAGGGGTTCGGCGCCTATGCGTTGCGTCGGGGAGTCGGGCGTTACGAGGCGAGGGAAGAGACGCTCAAGTTCTTCGAGCCTTCTCATGAGGCGGTCGAACTCGGCGTCGCTTACGACCGGGCTGTCGAGCGCGTAGTAGTAGTAATTGTGCAGGCTTATATCAGCCCTGAGTTTTTCGATTTCCGCTTTCGCTTGTTTTTCGCCTGTTTTTTTCGCGCCGTCCATGTGTGTATTTGTAGCATAGAGGCTGATTGCCGTCAAATGGGCAGGGCTGAGCCCTGCACCCGGATTAAAAGCAAAATTAAAAATCAAAGGTCAAAATTTCGGTATTTTTTTATAAAAAGCAAACCTTATTTTTGATATTTGATATTTAATTTTTGATATCAATTCATCGTGCTGTCCGCAGGACTATTGACCTCCCGCCTTTTTGGTATATCATTAAGGTTACCCCCCGACCCACGCCGCTTGGCGTGGGT
>JBAQMW010000209.1:0-3717 GCA_049303155.1 Thermodesulfobacteriota bacterium
GTATGAAGCTTTTGTAGCTCAGCCCTTTAGGGCTGATATATATCAGGGCTAAAGCCCTGAGCTACGAAAGACAAAGATTTCCTAAGAAATAGAAGACTATGGATAAAGACGCCATAAAGACGTTAAAAGAAAAGGGCAGGAAAAATCTTACCGAGCCTGAGACCATGGAAATCCTCGCCTCGATGGGCATAGCGCTGCCGAAGCGTCTTGTCGTAAAGAGCGTGGAGGAGGCCATGAATTCCGCCTCCGGCATAGGCTACCCGCTTGTTTTGAAGGTCGTCTCGGCCGACATAGTGCACAAGACCGAGGCGGGCGGCGTCGCTACGGGGCTTAAGGACACGGCTGAATTGGAGAGCGCGTGGATGGAGATGCTCTGGCACATAGCCGACGACGTCCCCGGGGCTAACATAGAGGGGTTTATAATCGAGGAGATGCTCCCTCCGGGAGCCGTCGAGGTCATAGTGGGTTCGTTGAAAGACAATCAGTTCGGGCCGGCGGTGATGTTCGGCATGGGCGGGATAATGGTCGAGGCAACGAGGGATTTCAGTTTTAGGCTCGCCCCTGTCACAAAGGAAGAGGCCATGGAGATGGTTACGGAGATAAAGGCCTACGCGTTTCTTGACGGTTCAAGGGGCAAGAGGTTCGACATAGACGGTATAGCCGAGGTCATATTCAAGATGTCCCGAATAATATCCGAGTTCGACTTTATCGCCGAGATAGAGATAAACCCTCTTTTTGTCTACCAAAATTCGGTTGTCGCGGCCGACGCGAGAGCCGTGCTTGTTTGACGGACGGCTTTTTTGCGTTAAACTATATACCGGGGGTATTGCCATGAGACTCATCGCTTGCCTGACTGCCTGCGCCGTCTTATCGTTGCTTGCGCTTCCCTTTCCTTCTCCCGCCCTGGCCGTTGAGGCCGACGTAAAAAAAGAACTGCAAAAACAAAAAGAAATCATAGAGAATCTCGGCAAGAGGGTCGAGGAACTCGAAGACGTGAATAAGGCCGAAACCGCCTCTCAAAGCGAGGGGGGAGGGATGTTCCCCCGGTTCGGGCACAACCTCGGCGCCTTCGGCGACATAAACTACCTGACCGATTCGAGGGAGAAGAGAAATAAGAGTTTTTCCGTCGGCTCCCTCGGCCTTTACGTTACCGGAGATAACAACGACAGGCTGAACTTCCTCATCGAGATGGTCGTCGTATCCCATAACGACCGTTCGAGCATTGACCTTGAAAGAGTATGGGTGGGATATGCCTTTGACGACCTTTTGACAGTAAGGGCGGGGAGGTTTCATACGGCTCTCGGATATTGGAACAGGGAATACCACCACGGCAGACACCTTTTCCTCAGCGTGGACAGGCCGTTTTTCCTGAAGTTCGAGGATACAGGCGGAGTTATCCCCGTCCATATCGTAGGGCTGGAGCTTGCCGGTATGAAGGAATTCGGCGGAGGAAGGCTTAAATACGTGTTCGAAGCCGGCAACGGGCCCGGACTTATGACAGACCCCCACGGCTCCGTGCCGCATAACCAGGGACTCACCCCGCGCACCCTCACGGACAATAACGACGAAAAGCAGTTTGTCTTACGGCTCGTTCTGGATTCCGTATCGGTCAAGGGTTTGAGCATCGGCGTATCAGGCACGAGATATAAGGCCGAGAATTACCTCAAAACCATAAGCGTTACTGAGACGGTTTATGGACTCGACGCCCATTACGTAAAAGGCGGATTAGACCTCTTGGGCGAGTATTTCAGGTTTGAGAACTCCCGCGAGGACGCGGACGCCTACTACGCTCAGGCCGCGTATTCGATAGGCAGATTCACTCCGTATCTTCGCTACGAGAGGCTTTCTTCCAATTCTGTCGACCCCTACCTCGGACGTCTTACCGGCGGGGCCGCCAGACACCAGAATATAGCGGGCGTAAGGTATGAAATAGACCCGGCTTATTCGAGTCTCAAGGCCCAGTTCAGGCGCGACATTAAAAAAGACGGCGACGATTTCGACGTGTTCGAGTTCCAGTGGACGTTCCACTTTTAGGAGGCAACCGATGTTTGTCCGCGTATTGATTCTTCTCCTCTTATTAGCCGCTCCGGCCTATGCCAAGGACTTCGTCATAATCGTAAATTCCGACGGCCCGCTGAAGAATTCCGGCATAAGCGACATAAAAGAGATATATCTCGGAGAGAAGAGGTTCTCCGATTCGGTCAAACTCGTGCCTATAAATTACGTCGAGGGCCGGTTGAAGAACGCATTTTTAAAGGAGGTCGTGGGCGTGGACTCGAAGGCCTACAGGCTCTATTGGATAAAGAAGGTTTTTCAGGAGGGGATTTCGATACCGCCTTCCATGGGAAGTGTTTCCGCGATAATCGAAATGGTAAAAACCGAGAAGGGCGCGGTGGCCTACGTTCCGGAGGGTAGTGTTGACGCGAAGCAGACGGGCGTAATCAAGCTAACTCCATAGCCTTCTCTTTCCCTTTGTTCAGTCTTGTTTTTTGTAGCTCAGGGCTTCAGCCCTGATATATATCAGCCCTAAAGGGCTGAGCTACGTTAAAAAAGGTTCTTCATCCGCTACTATGGGATGAGGGGCGGCGGGGTAACCTATGCGCGGGGCGCCCGCCCCATAGGGCGGGTCGGGGTCTGGTGAACTTTCCATGAGGGTCGGGATAAAAAACAAGATAGTGATTTCGTTTTTAGCCGGGGTGGTTGTTTCCTTCGCCTTCATGGGGTGGAGTCTTTTTGTCATAAGCGGCCTCGTGTCGTCAATGAACCTGATGCAAAAACTCACGCTCAGGATGGACGTTACGGACAACCTTAACTTTCAGATACAGAATCTCTTGAAGACCTCCGGCGATTACCTCATAAGCGGGGACGCCGGGAAAAGGGACAGTTTCGACGCTCTCGTAAGCAGCATCTCGAAGAATCTCGACATACTCGAAGAGGCGAACGGGGACGAGAGGTGGAATAGCATGGCCAACAGGGTCAAGACATCCACGATGAAGCTCTCCGAGATGACCCTCGACATAATGTACACGGATAATCCCGTGGGCAACAAGGCCGCGGCAACGCTCATGAACGATGCGTCCCGCTACGGCGAGGCGCTTATGGCAGACATAGAAGAAGTCAATCGCGCGGTCTCTGTTGACAGGGCTAACCTCGGACACGAGGCTGCCGGCCGGGCAAAAAAAGCCAATCTTATAATCTATGTCTTGCCCGTTGCAGGCGCGTTCGTCCTTGTCTTTCTTTATTATTACCTGAGAACGCACATAACCGATCCCCTTACCGAACTTTACAAAGGCGCTGAGAGGGTCGCGGGCGGCGATTATTCAAGCAAGGTGGAGGTTAAGACCGAAGACGAACTCGAGGACCTGGCCGGAGGCTTCAACAGGATGGCCGAGGCGTTAAGGGAGAGGGAGGCCAAGATGTTCGCCCTCCTTAAGGTGATAGACAGGGTCAATAACGAACTCATCGAGGCGGGCAGGCACAAGGCCGCGTTTCTCTCCAACGTCTCCCACGAACTCAAGACGCCGCTTACCCACATACTGGGTTTTTCGGAACTCTTGAAGATGGAGCACTCGGCCGGCCTTCCTGAGTCCGGGAAAAAATACCTCGATAACGTCAACCGGAGCGGTCAGGAGCTTTTGAAGCTCATCGAAGAACTGCTTATTGTCGCGAGAGGTTCCGGCGTCATGATGACAAGCGAGATGAAAGACGTGAATGCCG
>JBAQMW010000210.1:0-3897 GCA_049303155.1 Thermodesulfobacteriota bacterium
GGGAAAAAATACCTCGATAACGTCAACCGGAGCGGTCAGGAGCTTTTGAAGCTCATCGAAGAACTGCTTATTGTCGCGAGAGGTTCCGGCGTCATGATGACAAGCGAGATGAAAGACGTGAATGCCGCCGCTATCGCGGAAGAGGCCATAAGGGGCATAACCCCCGTTGCGCAGCGAAAAGAGCAGACCCTTTTGGTGGTCATAGACAGAAGCCTTGACGCGGTTAAGGCGGACGAGGCCATGTTGAGGCAGATATTCAATAATCTTCTCGATAATGCCGTCAAGTTCACTCCTTCCCACGGCACGATAGAGTTTACCATGGAGACGATCCTGGAGAATGAAGACGTTTCGCTCAAGGTAACGGTAAAGGACACCGGGCCGGGCGTCATGCCGTGGATGAAGGACGTGCTTTTCGCTCCGTTCGAGATAGGGGAAAAGACCGCTATGAGGGAATACGAGGGAATGGGGATAGGCCTTGCCATCACGAAGCGCTTTGTGGAATTCCACGGCGGCAAGATATGGTTCGAGAGCGAGCCGGGGCAAGGCTCCGTCTTCATGTTCACGCTGCCCATAACGCGGCCCGGGGAAAATACAGGGGCATAGAGAAGGGCATAGAGGGTCTAACGCGGCATGTCTCGGCATTCAATCTTTATAAAATCGGTTTTCTTGTTAAGTCTTTTATTCTTTTTCCGGCCCGGGGTTTCCCGCTCGGCGCCGGAAAAGGTTTTTCCTTTTAATCAAGTCGTGACCATAGCCGGGAGCGGCGCGAAGGGACGGACGGACGGAGCGGGAAGCAAAGCCCGGTTCAACTGGCCGACCGGCGTTTCCATAGCGCCGGACGGGACTGTCTTCGTGGCTGACTATGCCAATAATCTCATACGAAGACTCGCAATAAACGGGGACGTCTCGACCTTCGCCGGCTCGGGCAAGGCAGGATATAAGGACGGTTCGGGAGTTGCGGCTGAATTGTGGGGGCCGGATACCATAGACATTGACGAATCCGGCAACGTCTATGTCGGCGACGCGGATAATTTCAGGATACGGAAGATAGACCAATCAGGCGTCGTAACGACTATCGCCGGAAACGGGATTATGGGATATTCGGACGGAGACGCCTTCGCCTCCATGTTCGGTTATCCGACCGGCGTGGCCTTTGACAGAAAGCGGGGCGTGGTCTTTGTCGCCGACAGGCGCACCCACACGATAAGGGCGGTTACAAAGGGTAAGGTTGCGACCATAGCCGGCAACGGAAGACCCGGATACGTTGACGGAAGGAAAGACGCATCGCTTTTAAACGAACCTATCGCTCTCGCGGTCGGCCCGGACGGGGACGTGTATGTGTCGGACTCCGGCAATAACGCGGTGAGGAAGATTACGTTTACCGACGATAAAGATATGGCGGCCGGAGCGGTCATGGTTACCATCGCCGGAGGCGGGGGCGCCGGTTACGCTGACGGCGTGGGAAGGTCTGCCAGGTTTTCATGGCCTACCGGCATAGCGGTTGACGCGAGGGGAAACGTTTACGTCTGCGATTCGCGCAACAACAAGATACGGAGGATAGCGTCTTCCGGGGCCGTAAGCACGGTCGCGGGCTCGCTCGCGTCCGGATTTTTCGACGCCCGCGCGATGGTGGCGTCCTTTAATTTTCCGACCGGCATAGCCGTAGCGAAGAACGGAGACCTCTACGTGGCCGACTCGGGCAATAACGCCATAAGAAAGATAACATCGGCGCAAAAATGACCTCGGGATTAAATAACGACGCCTCGCGGCGCGAAGGGCTTAACGACGAGCAGATTAAGGCGGTCGAGCATTGCGACGGACCGCTTCTTGTCATAGCCGGAGCCGGCACGGGCAAGACGAGCGTAGTTGCGAGGCGCATCGCGGCCCTCATAGAAAATGGCGTGCCCCCCTCCCGGATACTCGCCCTCACCTTTACCGAAAAGGCCGCTAACGAGATGGAGGAGAGGGTTGACCGTCTCGTGCCTTACGGATATTCGGCCGTGTGGATATCCACGTTCCATTCCTTCGGCGACAGGGTGATTCGCGATAACGCGATAGCCATCGGGCTTACGCCCGATTTCAAGGTATTGAGCGTGGCGGAATGCGTGATATTCCTCAAGGAACATCTCTTCGAGCTGCCTCTTGATTATTACAGGCCTTCGGGAAATCCCGCGAAGTACCTTTCCGAACTCGTCAGGTTCATCGGCAGGCTTAAGGACGAGGACGTATCGCCGGAAGACTACGTTCTCTTCACGAAGGGGCTCGAAAAGAGCGGTGTTTCGGAAGACTACGTAAAGCAGCAGTCTGAGCTCGCTCATTCATACGCCAAATATAATGAGATGATGGCCAAGCACGGCTACATAGACTACGGCGACCAGATCTCTCTTACGCTCAAACTCTTCAGAGGAAGGCCGGCCATACTGGAACGCTACAAGGAGAAGTTCTCTTATATCCTTGCCGACGAGTTTCAGGACACCAACTACGCGCAGTTCGAGATTATAAAACTCCTCGCCGGAGCGAGGCGAAACGTGACGGTCGTTGCCGACGACGACCAGAGCATATACAAGTTCCGCGGCGCCGCCATCAGTAACGTGCTTAACTTCAAAGACGTTTACCCCGACGCGAAAGAGATAACGCTTACGACGAACTACCGTTCCGTGCAGCCCGTTCTGGACGCCGCCTACAGGCTCATAAGGCATAATGACCCGGACAGGCTCGAGGTGAAAAGCGGCATAAACAAAAAACTCGTCTCGATAAGGAATAACGCGCCTTCGATTTCAGGCGTCAGGAGCCTTCACCTCGATACCCTTACGAGCGAGGTTGATTCCGTATGCAAGATTATAGAAGACGGCGTCAAATCCGGGCTTCGGCGCCTGAGGGACTTCGCCATACTCGTCCGCGCCAACAGCGACGCGCTTCCGTTTTTAAGGGAATTGACGATAAGGGGCATGGCGCACGATTTTTCGGGTTCGAGCGGGCTTTACTCAAGGGACGAGATAAGGCTTCTGATATGTTTTTTAAGGGCAATAACCGACCATTCCGACAATCTTAGTCTTTTTCACGTCGCCGGGGACGCGCCGTACAGCCTTAAGGCCGAAGACCTCGTGCCTTGTCATAATCTCGCCAAGAGGCGCCACGGAAGTCTTTTAAACGTGCTTAAGGACGTCTCCTTCGGCGCTCACGTGCCTCTGGATATTTCAGCCGAAGGGCTTGCCGGGATAAAAAGACTCTACAACGACGTCGCGCGTTGGAGCGAGATGAGTTTAAAGGAACCGACCGCCAAGGTGCTTTATTCTTTTTTGACGGAGAGCGGATATATGAGCGGATTATCGAGTGATTCCACCGATGAGTCCGAGGAAAAGGTGCGTAACATCGCCCGCTTTTTCAACATCGTAACTCATATAGAAGACACCCTCTCCGTAAGAAAGCCACACGCCTTCGTGGATTACCTGAACCTTCTCATAGAGGCCGGCGACGACCCGCCTTCCGCCCCGGCGGACTTTGAATCGGACTGCGTGCATGTCTTAACCGTGCATAAGTCCAAGGGGCTCGAATTCCCTGTCGTCTTCATGGCAGGGCTCGTCGGAGGGAGATTCCCGCGGAGCAACAGGCCGGAGTTGATAGAGATTCCAAAGGAACTCATAAAGGACATACTGCCTCAGGGAGATTTTCATCTTGAAGAGGAGAGGCGTCTTTTTTACGTCGGCATGACGCGCGCCAAGGACGAGTTGTATCTTACCGGCGCGGCGGATTACGGAGGCGCGAGGGGAAAGAAGATGAGCCAGTTCGTCATAGAGGCCTTGGACGTGCCGAGGGCCGCGCCTCTTAAGACGAAGCCCATGGAGGCGATAAGGAAATACGCCCGGGCAGAGGCTCCGGCGGGAAAGACGGAGCCTC
>JBAQMW010000211.1:0-4010 GCA_049303155.1 Thermodesulfobacteriota bacterium
ATACTCGAAGGCATGGGAGACCCCCTCGTGCACATCATGAAAAACGCCCTTGATCACGGCATCGAGCCGGTTCTGGAACGGAAAAGAGCCGGAAAGCCCGAACGCGGCACGATAACCGTAAAGGCGTCGCAGAAAAAAGACATGGTGCTCGTGGAGGTAACGGACGACGGAGCCGGAATAAATCCCGAAAGACTCAGGCAAAAGGCGATTGAAAAAGGCGTAAGCGAAGAGCGCCTCGACAAGATGAGCGCGAAGGAGCTGATCAAACTCGTCTGCCTTCCGGGGTTGAGCCTCGCGCAGTCCGTTACCGACATATCGGGAAGAGGCGTCGGCATGGACATAGTAGCGACCGCGGTGAACTCTTTAGGCGGCAAACTCGACATAGAAAGTACATACGGCAAAGGCACGTCCATAAGCATGAAACTGCCCAAGGCGGCGTCCATAACGAGGATACTCTTCGTGAAAACCGGGGCTGCGATGTTCGCCCTTCCGATATCCAGGATAGAAAAGATAATCATGATAAACGGCGCCGCCTTGAACGAGGTGCCCTACCTCGGAAGTTCCATTCCCGCGAAAAAACTCTCCGATGTCTTCGCCATCCAAGACTCGGGCGAAGGCCGGGTCGCCGTGGTGGTGCGCGACGAAAAAACAAGAAACCCGTTCGCGATAATCGCCGACGCCTACGGGGACGAAATGGAGGCCTTCGTGAGGCCGCTCCGGCCTCCGTTCGAAAACCTCGACTTCGCCGCCGGTTTTACCATAACCGGAGACGGGAGGCCGGTCTTCGTGCTGGACTTAACTCGCCTCGCGCCCTCTGCGAACGGCGCTTCGTCATGAACGTGAGACTTCTCGAAAAACTCCTCGAAAGCATAAAAGCCGGCAAGACCGACGTGCCAAAGGCGCTCGAAAAACTCAAAACCCTTCCGTTCGAAGAACTCGAATTCGCAACCGTTGACACGCACCGCTCCTTGAGGCACGGATTCCCGGAGGTCATTCTCGGAGAGGGCAAGACCACGCAACAGATTATCGGGATAGCGGCCAGCATGACGAAAAGAAAAGAAAACGTCCTCATAACAAGGCTTACGCGAGAAAAGGCCTCTGCGATAAAGAAGGCGTTCCCTCGCTCCGAGCATAACTCAGTGGCGAGGACTCTTTTCATAAAAACCCACCCTGTGAAAACCTCCGGCAGAGGGACGATACTCGTAGTCTCGGCCGGCACGTCCGACTCTCCTGTCGCCGAAGAAGCCGCGGTTACGGCCGAGAGCATGGGAAACAAGGTTACGCGCCTCTATGACGTGGGGGTGGCGGGCATCCACAGATTGCTTCATAAAAAAGAACTTCTCTTCTCGGCCAAGGTCATAATAGCGGTCGCCGGCATGGAAGGCGCTCTTCCGAGCGTCGTCGGGGGCATGGCCGGAAAACCGGTCATAGCGGTGCCGACAAGCGTCGGATACGGAGCGAACTTAGGCGGAATAGCGGCGCTTTTGGCCATGCTCAATTCCTGCGCCTCGGGCGTAACGGTCGTCAACATAGACAACGGCTTCGGCGCGGGATACGCCGCAAGCCTCATAAACAGGGAGTAGGCAATGAGGATACTTTACTTCGACTGTCCGACGGGCATAAGCGGAGATATGTGCATGGCCTCTCTCATAGACCTCGGCGTAAGCGTCGAAAAAATAAAAAAAGAACTCAAGAAACTCAAACTCTCCGGCTACGAAATCACCGTTACGAGGGAAAACAGAGGCGCAATAAACGGAACGAGATTCAAGGTAAGGTCGCGACCCACACTTCGTGCGGGTTCCCCGACCCACCCTCACAGGACATTCAAAGACATAAAAAACATTATCGAACGAAGCGGGCTCAAAAAAGACGTAAAAGAACTGAGCGTAAGGATATTCACCAACCTCGCAGCCGCCGAAGGCAAGGTTCACGGCATAAGCCCCATGAAGGTAATGTTCCACGAGGTCGGGGCGATTGATTCCATAGTTGACATAGTCGGAGTTTCCATAGCCTTAATTGAACTCGGCGTAAGCGAGGTGCGCGCCTCCGCCATTCCCACGGGAAGCGGCTTCGTAAACACCATGCACGGGAGGCTTTCCGTGCCTGCCCCCGCTACAATCGAGGTTCTAAAGGGCGTCCCAATAGTCCCCTCCCCTATAGAGATGGAACTCACCACTCCGACCGGCGCGGTCATCCTAAAGACAGTATCAAAAGGATTCGGCAAGATGCCGGCCATGACAATAAAAAACATAGGCTACGGCCTTGGCGGAAAAGACTTTAAAGAGACGCCTAACGCCATTCGCGCCGTAATAGGCGAGACGGACGGAAAGGAAGACTCATCCGTCATCGTCATTGAAACCAACATAGACGACATGACGCCTCAGGCCGTTGCCTACCTTGCGGAAAGGCTTCTTAAAGAGGGGGCTTTGGACGCCTTCATAACGCCGGTACAGATGAAGAAAGCAAGGCCTGGTTTTCTTTTGACGGTTCTCGCCGATGAAAAGAAAAAAGACTGGCTCATGGAGATAATCTTCCGTGAATCCACCACCATCGGCGTCAGGCATTACCGCGCGGCGCGGACTTGCCTCGAAAGAAAAATGGTGCGCGTAAAAACGCCCTTAGGCTCGGTTCGGGTAAAGGTCTCGACCCTCGGCAACGAAACGATAAACGTCCGGCCTGAATACGAGGACTGTAAAAAAATAGCGGAAAAGAAAAAACTTCCGTTAATGAAGGTAATGGACGAGGTAAAGAAAAAATGCCGGAACATGTGAAATTTTAGGGGACTGTCCCCTTATCCTAAAAAAATGCTGGAACATGTAATTCTTTCTGCTATAATAAAGCAATTTCATAATTCCGGGGACAGTCCCGATTCTACGACTCCGCTTCGCTCCGTCCGTAAATCTGGGACAGTCCCCTATCATATTCTCTTTTCGGAGTTGGATATTTTATGTTGATTCGTTGCTGGGGCTCAAGGGGTTCCATAGCCGTATGCGGGAAAGAATACGTCAAGTATGGCGGCGACACCACCTGCATAGAGGTCGTCGGCAACAGCGGCGACATCATAATAATAGACGCCGGAACGGGCATACGCCGCCTTGGCAATAAACTCGTAAACGACGGCAACCTTAAGGTGAACATCATCCTTACGCACCCGCACTGGGACCATCTCGCGGGATTTCCGTTCTTTAAACTCCTTTACGACAAAAAAAGCGAAATCCACGTAAGAGGGCCACGCACCACTCAGGACTCCATAAAAAGCATCATATCGAGGACGATGGCGCCGCCCTATTTTCCGGTTGACCTCGCCAACATCCACGCGAACATAAAATTCCACACAACCGGCGAAGAGGGCTTCAACATAGGCTCCGTCCACATAAAAACCATCCCCCTTAACCACACGAACGTGGGCGTAGGGTACAGGTTCGAGGAGGACGGAAAATCCTTCGTGTTCCTCACGGATAACGAGCTTAAACACCGGCACGAGAACGGGCTTGAATTCGACGACTACGTCAGATTTTGCAAGGACGCGGACGTGCTGTTTCACGATTCGGAATACACTACGGAGGATTACAAAAAGGGCTGGGGACATTCGATGTGCTACGACTCGCTTGAACTCGCCCTCAAGGCGGGCGTGAAAAGACTCGGCCTTTTCCACCACAACCAGGACAGAACCGACGACGAAATAGACCACATGGAAAAAAACTGCCGCACCCTGATAGCCGAAAAAGGCTCGAAGATGAAATGCATGGCAGTAGCCGTTGGAACAGAGATACAGCTTTAATCTCTCGATAAATAGAAACAGCGACAGTTTTATATTTCTTGCCGCCGGAAAACAGCCGCTGACCCTATTTTACCGTATCGGTATCGTGAACATAAAAACGGAACCTTGCCCGGGCTCGCTCTCGAACCATATCTTGCCGCCGTGGAATTCAACAAAGCGCTTCGTGATGGCAAGGCCTATCCCCATTCCCTCGTATTCCCTCATAGCGGTCTTTTCCCCTATCTCGAAC
>JBAQMW010000212.1:0-1940 GCA_049303155.1 Thermodesulfobacteriota bacterium
GTTCCATGTCTTTAACGGGCGCCGGAGAAACCCGGCGCCCCCGGCTCCTGCGCTACATTTTATATTTTCCGAACGCCTCGGGAGAAAGTTTTTCGAGCGATTCAATCCAGCTCGACTCATGCTCCTCCGGCGTCTTTCCTTCCTTTGTCCTAAGGTCTATGGTTTTTGATTTATCGAGAACTTCCTCGTCCACAAATATAGGAGAGCCTGTCCGGAGGGCAAGCGCTATCGCGTCGCTCGGCCTCGCGTCCACAGTGTAACTGCTCCTGCCCTTTTCCATGTGGATGGTCGCGTAATAAACGTTATCGCGCATGTCGTTAACCTCGACCTTTATAAGCCTCACGTTCATGGAAGACAGGAAATCGGCCATGAGGTCGTGCGTCATGGGCCTCGAAAACTTAAGCTTCTCCAAAACCGAAGCTATGGCGCTCGCCTCGAGTATGCCTATCCATATTGGCAAGGTATGGGTATTATCCGTATCCTTCAAGAGGAGTATCGGCGCGTTGGAGAACGGATCCACCGTAAGCCCGGTTACTTTCATCTCGACCATCATGGATTAGATACCTCCGTCCTTGGTGGAATCTCGCCTTTAAGCGAGTTCGCGCACGATGACACGATTCTCACCCGAACAATGCTGCCGGTAAGCCCGGCTTCGCCGCGAAAGGTTACGAGCCTTCCGCAAGACGTCCTGCCGATAAGTTCATCAAACGAGTTTTTTCTTAGGCCCTCGACGAGCGCCTCCACAATCTTGCCTTCGAGTAGAAAATTTCTTTTAATCGTAATCTCCTTCTGCTCGGACTGGAGCGTCAGAAGCCTCGTTTTCTTGACCTCGTCACTCACCTGCTCCGGAAACCCTGTTGCCTTGGTCATGGGCCTCGGCGAATATTTAAAAGAGAACATCCCGTCGAATTCCACCTTCCTGACGACGTCCATGGTTTTCATGAAGTCATCATTAGTCTCGCTCGGGAAGCCCACTATGATATCGGTCGTAACTGAAATATCGGGATAAAGACCTTTCAAAAGTCCTATCTTTTCCATGTAACTTTCCACTGTATAACCTCTATTCATCAGCGCTAATATCCTGTCGCTTCCCGACTGCAGCGGCAGATGCACGCTTCTTGCCAATTTTTTTTCTTCGCCGAAGGCGCGGATAAGTTCAAGCGACATGTCCTTCGGATGAGACGTTACGAACCTGACCCGTTCTATGCCGTTAACCCCGCATACCATCTTGAGGAGTTCCGGAAACTTGACGCCCCCGGAATAAGAATTTACGTTCTGACCGACGAGCGTTACTTCCTTTACGCCCCGGCCCGCGAGGTTCCTTGCCTCAATAAGCACATCAAGAACAGGGCGGCTCGCCGGGTTACCCCGAACGTAAGGCACTATGCAATAAGCGCAAAAGTTATCGCACCCGCGCATCACGCTCACAAATGCCCTTACGCCATCGGAGGTAAGCCCTTCGGAGGGGTACTCCTCCGCGCTTATCTCGTTAAAAAAACCGGTCTCGACTACTTTTTTCTTGCCCTTCCTGGCTTCGCTGACAAGCGCGGGAAGTTTGTGTATATTGGCCGTGCCGACAACCATGTCGAGATGCGGTATCTTTTTAAAGAGCCTGTTGCCCTCCTGCTGGGCCAAGCAGCCGCTTATGCCGAATATGAGTTCGGGGTTGTCTTTCTTAAGCCCCTTGAATTTCCCAGCGGCTGAATAAACCTTATGCTCAGCCTTATCGCGTATGGAGCATGTGTTTATGAGTATGAGGTCCGCCTTTTCCGGAGTATCCGCGGCAAAGTAGTTAGCGGCCTTCAAAAACTCGAACATCCGGCCCGAATCGTTCTCGTTCATCTGGCATCCGAACGTCTCTATGAAAACATACCTGTCTTTCACGTTGCCCTTAATCCCCCTAACCCCCCTTTCGGGGCACCCGACCCACTCTCCGAGTG
>JBAQMW010000213.1:0-4136 GCA_049303155.1 Thermodesulfobacteriota bacterium
GTTTTACGTTGAGCAGGATTATAAAACCGCTCTTTTGAAGTTTAACGATGTTGCGGAAAGATACCCCAAGGCGAACAAGGCGCCGGACGCGATGCTTAAGGCCGCTTTTTCTTATTTTGAGGTGAACGATAAAAAAAGCGGCGTTGAAACGCTCGATAAACTCTTGAATGCGTATCCTGATTCAGAGGCTGCTTCGATTGCAAAGAAGAGGCTTAAAAAACCTTAAAAAGCGGGGTAAAAGATGAAAAGGAACTTTATCGTAATAGTGTTTTCGGTCGCGCTTTTTTCTTTTGCTCAAATCGCCCCGGCCGAGGAAAATCCGATTCAAGAAATAAAGAGCCATGTTGTCGTAAAAGGCGACACGCTGTGGGACATATCGGGAAAGTTCCTGAGCGACCCGTTCAAGTGGCCGGAACTTTGGAAGCGCAACGCGGAGATAAAGAACCCGCACCTCATATATCCCGGCGACGTCGTAAGGCTTACGGAAAATGGCTTTGAGATAATTCCGGCCGGGGCGGTAGCTCCTGAAGAAGCGGCAAAGGAAGAGCCTGCGCCTGAGGAAATCGTAGAGGAAACGCCGGCATCGAAAGAAGCGGCGGAAGAAGAGCCTGTTCGGGAGGAAGTTGTAGAAGAAGCGTCCGTGCCGGAGGAAATCGTAGAGGAAACCGGTGCGCCGGAGCCTGAGGAGGCAGCAGTCGCGGAAGCCATGGTAGAAAAGTTTGTCATAGAGCCGCCGGCCGCCAAAAAGTTTATTTCGTCTTTTTTGAAAAGAAACGGTTTTATGACAAAGACCGCGCTTGACGCGAGCGGCGTTCTGGTCAAATCCAAAGACAACAGGCTTTATCTCGACAAGGGAACCGTAGTTTACATGTCTTTCAAAGATCCGTCTATGGTCGATATCGGCGATAAGTACAGCGTTTTTAAGGCCGGGGGGAAAATTTTCCATCCCAAGACCGGAAGATATTTCGGCAACACGATAGAGATATTCGGCGCAGTGGAAATAACAGGCGTTGACGGAAAAACCGTCGAAGGCAAGGTGGTCGAAGCCGATAGGGAACTTCAAATAGGGGACAGGCTCATGCCTTACGAGATGCCGCTCCGGGAAGTCGAGTTCAGCGGCGCGGAAAACGAGGTTTCCGCCTTAATAGTGGCGACGCGCGAGAACATAACCGAGATTGCGAAAAATGACGTCGTATTCATTGATAAAGGCAGTAATGACGGGCTTAAGCCCGGCAACGTGTTGAATGTTTACAGGGAAAAGGCGAAGGTACAAAACCCGTTAAAGAAAAGCGAAAAAATGGATATCCCTTCCGGCCACGTAGGGAGCATACTTATCGTAAAGACGGCGGAAAAGAGTTCCACTGCCATAGTGTTGAAGTTGAGCGAAAGCATATTAATCGGAGATTCGGCGCGCACCGTTGCGGCGAAGTAGCGAAGAGAGTGGATTTTCCGGAGGGGACGGCGTCATGCCTGTCCTACAGACGGCACAATGAATAAATAAGCCTCCGACCCGCCCCGACCCATTCTTAAGAATGGGTGCCCCGGCTGGTACCCCGCGCGTGGCACGAGGTAAGTTAAGACATTATGGGTGCAGGCGTCACGCCTGCCCTTCTTTATTTCGCGCGAGCTTACGTGAAAAACAGGGACTCTCTTAAATACTGGCTCGCTCTGTCGAGGATAAAGGGCATAGCGACGCCGGACGGTCGCGCCGCGCTCCAAGACATCGGCGACGCAAGAAGTCTTTTTGAAAGGCGGCGGCCGGGCCTAAGGCTCGGCGAGAGTTCCGGAATATTGGAGAAGGCGGCCGCGTTTTCCGACTGGGACTGGGTTGAAAAGGAACTGGACCTCATTGAAAAAAACAACGCCTTCGTCATAACGCTAAACGACGATTCATATCCCGCTCTTTTAAGGCACGTTTACGACGCGCCTTACGTGCTTTACGCGAAGGGTGTTTTCACGGAAGAATCGAGCGATATTTCAATCGCGGTCGTCGGCACAAGGCGCGCCTCGACATACGGGCTTTCGATGGCCGAGGCCATTTCAAGAGACCTCGCCTCGGCCGGAGTAGTCATAGTAAGCGGCATGGCGAGGGGCTGCGATTCCGCGGCCCACAGGGGCGCGCTTTTAGCGGGAGGCAAGACAATCGCGGTTTTAGGTTCCGGCATAGACGTGGCTTATCCAAAGGAAAACAGGCGCCTTTACGAAGAGATATCCCAAAAAGGGCTCCTTTTAAGCGAGTTTCCGATGGGAAGCCCGCCGCTTGCCATGAATTTTCCACGGCGGAATAGGATAATAGGCGGCATTTCAAGGGGAGTGGTGGTGGCCGAGGCCCCTTTAAGGAGCGGCGCCGTTATGACGGCGCATTTGGCCCTCGAGTACGGAAGAGAAGTCTTCGCTCTTCCCGGTCAGGCGCGTTCCAAAACAAGCGAAGGAACCAATAAACTCATAAAAGAAGGGGCAAGCCTGATAGACAACGCAACGGACGTAATAGAGGCGTTATTTCCGGAAAAAAAGATTTCAACAAAACTCGGGGATAACGCTTTGGCAAAAGACATAAAGACCGAAGGCAAGGAAGAAGGGTTTATATTCAAACTCTTGAACGACGGACCGATGCACATAGATTCCATCGCCGAAAGGGCAGGTCTTCCGGTGCAACAAATATCCGGAGTTCTCCTCGCCATGGAACTTAAAGGGCTTGTTTGCCAGAAACCCGGAAAACTTTACGAGAACAAGGGTTGAGCCGTTTTTGGGTATAGATAAAGATGATTGAAGTTTTTGCAATACTATGCGGTTTAATTTCCGGTATATGCTTAATGGCTATTGCATTAAGAAAAAAACTACCGGTATTTGGTGCAATTCTTTCTTCTAAACTCAGAGAAGAACTTGACTCCACGGATAAGCGTTTAGCTTTGGTTGCGTTGGTATTTTTTTTATTTTTTATTATCTTTATCATACTTTCGAATAAATTAGGCTCTGTAACGGCGATAACGGACTGACACGGTAACGTATAAACTGGCGCATGGATAAAGTTGTGCGTCGGTGGATACGGAGAAGTTGACATCACCTTTTTCTCCTCCCTTTTTCAAAGGCGGGGTACCCATCCGAAAGGATGGGTCGGGGAGGGATTAAAAATCGGCAGATAATCCCCCTCAGTCCCCCTTTGGAAAAGGGGGACTGATAAAAGACATAAATAATATTCACGGAGCGTTAGGAAGACATGAAAAAATCTCTCGTCATAGTGGAATCGCCCGCAAAGGCGAAAACCCTGAATAAGTATCTCGGCAAGGGTTTTAACGTCATGGCCTCCATTGGCCACGTAATGGACCTGCCGAAAAGCAAGCTCGGAGTCGACATAGAGGGAGGCTTCGAACCGGCCTACGAAACCATAAAGGGCAAGGCCAAGGTCATAACCGAGATAAAGAAGGCCGGGAAAGAGGCCGAAATCGTGTATCTCGCATCAGACCCGGACCGCGAAGGCGAGGCCATCGCCCAGCACATATATGAGGTCTTGGGCGGCGAAAAGGCCAAGAAGAAGATATACAGGGTGCTGTTTAACGAGATAACGGAAAAGGCCGTCAAGGAAGCCATAGCGCATCCGTCCGAGATAGATAAAAATAAAGTCGACGCGCAACAGGCGCGGAGGGTCTTAGACCGCCTTGTCGGCTATCAGGTGAGTCCGCTTTTATGGAAGAAGATACGTTACGGGCTTTCGGCCGGCAGGGTGCAATCGGTCGCCGTGAGGCTCATCTGCGACAGGGAAAGGGAGATAAGGAAGTTCGTTCCGCGCGAGTACTGGAGCGTTATCGCCGAGTTCGAGGGCTTCGGTGCGCGTCTCGTTAAAAGGGACGGCGAGAAGCTGGAGATAAACGACGAAAAGTCCGCGTTAGCGATATTAGAGGAGCTTAAGGGGAAAAAGTTCTCGGTCGTTGACGTAGAAAAAAAAGAGAGAAAGAGAAACCCCCTTCCGCCGTTCATAACGAGCAAACTCCAGCAGGACGGCGTGAATAAACTATCCTTTAGCGCCAAAAAGACCATGATGCTCGCCCAGCAGCTTTACGAGGGCGTCGAACTCGGCGCCGAGGGGCCGACCGGACTTATAACCTACATGAGGACGGATTCGGTGCGAGTATCGGCCG
>JBAQMW010000214.1:0-2740 GCA_049303155.1 Thermodesulfobacteriota bacterium
GAAACTAACATTCCGGGAATATTCGCGGCCGGAGATTGCAGGACGACTCCGCTCCGGCAGGTTTCAACTGCTGTCGGCGACGGGGCCATAGCGGCCTTCGTTGCCGAAGCCTACGTGGAGAACTTCGGTGAAAAAGGATAAACGTTCCGGAAAAAAATCGATAATCCTCTCAATCGGCGGAAACGTAATAATAAGACAAAACGAACGCGGCACGATCGAAGAACAATTCAAAAACATCCGCGCCTCCTTCGAGTGCATAGTGCGGCTTATCGAAGATTCAAGAAGCCTCGTCATAACCCACGGGAACGGCCCAATAGTCGGCAATATCCTCATAAGAAACGAATTAGCCAAAAACACGATTCCGCCCATGCCGCTTTACGTGTGCGACGCCGACAGCGAGGGCGGCATAGGCTTCATGCTCCAGCAAACACTCTATAACGAATTCAAGAAACTCAAAAAACCGGTTAAGGCCGTTACTGTCGTAACGCAGACCGTTGTCTCCAAACTCGACCCTGCCTTTAAGAATCCTTCAAAACCTGTCGGGCCGTATTACGCGAAGGACGAGGCAAAAAGAATCGCCAAGGCCAAGGGCTTCGTTATGGCCGAAGACAGCGGCCGCGGGTGGAGAAGGCTTGTCCCCTCGCCAAAGCCAATAAAGATTATCGAGTCCGGAATAATAAAAGAATTGGCGTCAAACGGCGTGGTAGTGATTGCCGTGGGAGGCGGAGGCATACCCGTAGTGGAAAACCCGGACAAGACCATTACCGGAATAGACGCGGTAGTTGATAAAGACCTCGCTACCGCGCTCCTCGCGAAAGACCTCGGAACTGAGATTTTTATAAACCTAACGCAAATAGACAGGGCATATCTGAATTTCGGGAAGCCCTGGCAAAAGGGCATTGATAAGATGACAGTGAAAGAGGCGAAAAAATACCTTAAGGCTGGAGAATTCCTTTCCGGAAGCATGGGCCCCAAGATAGAGGCCGCGATAGAATTCTTGGACTCCGGAGGCGAAGAAGTCATAATAACCTCTCCTGAATCCTTGAAAGACGCCCTCGAAGGAAAGGCAGGCACGAGGATAACTAAAAACTAAAGAGCCTTTTCGCCGGTCTTACAGGTATTTATTCCGAGAAACTCCCACAGCATACACCACTTTATCGCGCCGGTCAGCAACAAGACGGCTCCGGCGACAAAACCAATTAGCCTAATCGCTCCTGAAACCACCTCGAAAGCCGCCAACGCGATAAGCAGAAGTCCTATCACTATTCGAGCCGTTCGCTCGGCTCCGCCGACGTTACACCTGAAAGACATAATGCCTCCTCCTTACTCTGCTACTTGCACGCGCACTGAGCTGACTTTTTGCCGCACCCGCTGCAAACCCCGTTCTTGATGGCTTTGCCGCACTTCTCACAAGGAGCACAACCGCATGACTGGCACATAAACCCTCCTTTTTTTCGGGAATTACTTACCCTATGCGGAAATCATTGCACTAATTTTTGGAATGTCAACGGGAGGAAAGAATCAAACCTCAATCACCATGCCGTCATAAGCGAACTCAATGCCGGGAGGAAGCGAGGAAGAGTCGAGGGCGTAATCCACGTTATGACTCAGGTGCGTGAAGACCGTTCTTTCGGCGCCTATAAGCTTCGAGGCCTCTATTGCCTCGGAGATGCTTAAGTGGCTCGGATGCGGCTTATGCCGAAGCGCGCCGAGGACGAGGAGTTTAACTCCCCTCAAGAGTTCCATTGATTGAGGCGGTATGAGGCTGCAATCCGTAAGATATGCGAAATTTTTTATCCTATATCCGGTCGCGCCGCCGCTTCCGTGAAAGACGTCAATCGGCGTTACCGTAAGGCCGAAGAGAGTAAAAGGGGCTTTCACGATATTTGCGGAAAGCTCCGGCCTCCAGCCGTCATTACGCTCATTGCTGAATATATAACTAAAGAGGGTTTTTATCCTCTCCATTGTGCGCTCGTTTCCGTAACAAGGGATTTCGCCTTTTTTGATGAGATTAAAAGACCTGAGGTCGTCTATTCCGTGCAGATGGTCGGCGTGGGCGTGGGTATAAAGAACCGCGTCTATCGACCTTACGTTGTTCACGAGGGACTGCGCCCTCAAGTCGGTCGAGGTGTCTATGAGAACGTTTTGTCCGGACGGAAATGTTACGAGGATGGATGAGCGCGTGCGCTTATTCCTTGGGTCAACAGAGCGGCACACCTTGCAGTCGCAGCCTATGACAGGCACGCCGGTGGACGTGCCGCTTCCGAGTATGAGGATTCTCATCTGCTTATAAAAACCCCGAAGAGTTTCTGCTACTCAATGAGGTCGCCGATTAGCGGCAGTTCCTCCATGACCTCTTCGCCGTGAGGGGACTCCTCGACGTATTCGGTAAGATCGCATCCCGCCGGATGCTCGAAGTGCATTCCATCGGCGAAAAGCGGGCTGTTCGTAGCGTCATAGACCTTGCCCTTGAACGCGAAGTATATGGGCTTGCCGGGAGTGGCTCCGTCGAATTTCTTGAGTTCGCTTACGGTAAATTTCTTCATGGTCATTTAATATAAAACGGCGTCAACGTGAATGTCAATATAAATACGGCTATGGCCGCGATACTCACGAACGTCCTGGACCGGCCGAGAGGTTCGGAGGGATTTTCCACCGGCGGATGAGCGAGGCCGAACGCCACGATAAGCGCCCCCCATACGAGCCAGCCCGGCCAGCCGTATATGCCTAAGGCGACAAG
>JBAQMW010000215.1:0-2167 GCA_049303155.1 Thermodesulfobacteriota bacterium
ATACTCCGTCAAGACCCTGACATAATCATGGTCGGAGAGATAAGGGACAAGGAAACGGCCACGAACGCGGTTCAGGCCGCTTTGACCGGGCATCTCGTGCTCTCGACCCTTCATACGAATGACGCCCCAAGCTCCGTTACAAGGCTTATGGACATGGGCATAGCGCCGTTTCTTATTTCAGCGACTGTCCTGGGTATAGTGGCGCAGAGGCTCGTGAGAAAGATTTGTAGGCACTGCAAAAAGGAAAGGCTTTTAACCGTTGCCGAGGTAACGTATATCGGCCTTCCGAAAAAGCAGCATAAGGTCGCTTACGGAGAGGGCTGCACGGAATGCCGTGGCACGGGCTACAAGGGAAGAACGGGGATATTCGAGGTCATGGACTTTTCGGACAAGGTGAGGACGATACTTTCCGGAAACGTGGACATGGAGGCATTGCACAAGGCCGCGAAGCAGGACGGCATGATAACGCTCCGCGAATGCGCCGTGAAGAAGATGTTAGAAGGCGTTACCACCTATGAAGAGGTTGTGGCGATAACTGGCTAAATCGGCGGGTTCAGGTTTACAACCTGAACCAAATATTTCGTATGGTGCAATCACGAACTTAAAGGAGCAGGTTGCAAACCTGCTCCCGCAAAGGAATATCCGTAACCAATGAAAATTCTCTCAGCCACATTCGTAAAAAGCGCACCGGATTTAAAGCACTGCCCCATGGAGGGGTTTCCGGAAATTGCCGTCATCGGAAGAAGCAACGTCGGCAAGTCTTCCATGATAAACGTCTTGACCGGAGTAAAAGGCCTCGCCAAGACAAGCTCCGTTCCGGGCAAGACGAGGACCATGAATTACTACCTCATTAACGAGGCCTTTTACCTCGTTGACCTTCCGGGCTACGGGTACGCGCAGGTCTCTTTGACGGAAAGAGAGAGGTGGAAGAAAGAGCTTGATAACTATTTCGCAAAGAGAGAGGCCCTTCAGGGTGTTATCGTGGTCTTGGACAGCAGAAGGGACGTAACGGAAAAAGAGGCCTCTCTTTACGAATGGCTCAGGGGTTGCGCCCTGCCGTCCGTTACCGTGCTCACGAAGAGCGATAAACTTTCGCATGGAGAGATTTCAAAGAGAATACATCTCGTAAAAAGAGAACTCGGAGTTGAAAAACCCGTTCCCTTCTCCGCAATGACCGGAGACGGAAAAGCGGAACTCAACAGGGAGTTAGATTCCATTTTAAAGGGTCCTGCGGACAGCACGATGAATGAATAGGCCCCGGCGGTTCGTATGGCACGAGAAAGGTTAAGATATTATGGGTGCAGGGGGGGGCACCCCTGCCCTGCGGACAGCGAAGTGAAATAGGCCGCCGTGGCCTGCATACCCCGACGCAGATTAAAACATTTAGCGTGGTACCCATAGCGAAGAACATGGGTCGGGGCTCAGCCCTGTCCTTGCGGACGGCTAAGTGAATTAATAACCACCGACGGTTGGCATGGCACGAAGTAAGTTAAGACATTGTGGGTGCAGAGCTTGTCCCCGCAGGCATTAAGCGGGGAGGTTACCCCTGTCCTTGCGGACGGCACAATGAATCAATAGGCCGCAGTAGCCTGCATACCCCGGCGTAGGTTAAAACATTTAGGGTCAAGGGCTCAGCCATTGAAATTCTGCTTGACAAAAGTTACAAAGCGGATTACTTAAGTAAGTAAGGCGGTTATGGTCAAAATGCGAAGGAATGCCATAAATATGATTAAAAAACCGGCGGTTGCGTTTTTGCTCGTTCTTTCTCTTTCAGGGTGCGCTTTTTTAAGCGATAATAAGCAGCTTAAAGAGGAGAGTCTCGATATCCTCGAATTGAAAAAATCTCTTTCCGAGACGAATCTTCGTTTAGACGAACTTAATAATAAATTTCTCCTTTTGCACGAAAAGGTGGAGGCCAATAGTTCAAGGGCGGGTTATGTTTCAACGGAGGACGCCGCGGTTACGCCCGAGGGGCTTAAGGTCGTAAAACTTGCCGAAGAACAAAAAAAAGAATCCCCTTCGGCATCCGGCGCCGAAGGTCTTTATAACGACGGGCAGGATTTTTTCCTGGCCGGCAGATACGATGACGCGCGGGAGGTGTTCGCGAAGATTGCGGAGGATTATCCGTCCCATGACCTCGCTGACAACGCCCTTTATTGGATAGGGG
>JBAQMW010000216.1:0-2874 GCA_049303155.1 Thermodesulfobacteriota bacterium
ACCGTATCGCCTTTTATTATCTTTCTCTGTTTATGGTTGTTCATGGCCATCCGCGTAAGCGCGCTCATCGGCTCGCCCTGGCTTCCTGTGGTGAGAATTACGGCGTTTTTCGCGGGAATCTCGTCGAGTTCCTTTATGTCCGCGATAAGAGAGTCGCTCGCCTTAAGGTATCCGAGGTTTCTTGCAATCTTCGCGTTCCCCACCATGCTCCTGCCGTTAAGCATGACGACCTTGCCGAGTTTTTCCGACACATCGAAGACCTGCTGGATGCGGTGGATGTTGGATGAAAACGCCGCAACTATTATCCTGCCCGGGCATTTCGCGAAGATCTCTTCCAATGCCTGGCCTATGACCCTCTCGGAGAGGGTGTAGCCTTCCTTCTCTACGTTCGTAGAGTCGCTAAGAAGCGCAAGCACGCCCTTTTCTCCGTAGTCCGCGAACCGTGCATAATCCGTCACCTCGCCGTCAACCGGCGTCTGGTCGAATTTGAAATCCCCCGTGTGGATTACGACCCCGACCGGGGTTTTTATCGCGAGAGCGACCCCGTCCACTATCGAGTGGCTGACCCTTATGAATTCTATGGTAAAGGGTCCTATGGACACCACGTCCCTCGGCCTTACGGTCTCGAAGACCGTTTCGCTTAAGAGGTTGAATTCCTCTAATTTTGATTTTATGAGGCCGAGGGTCAAGGCCGTGCCGTAGATGGGCGCGTTTATCTCTCTTAATACGAAGGGCAACGACCCCGTGTGGTCTTCATGGCCGTGGGTTATGATGAAGGCCTTTACCTTGTGTTTATTGCGTTTAAGGTAGCTTATGTCCTGAATAACGATGTCTATGCCGAGCATGGAGTCGTCAGGGAACATGAGGCCGCAGTCAACGACTATTATCGAGTCTCCGTACTCGAAGACCATCATGTTCATGCCTATCTCTCCGAGCCCGCCGAGCGGGATGATTCTTAAAGGCGTTTTCTCAGTCATATCGAACTAAGCCCCTTTTCTATCGCGGCCCTTACCTCTTGAGTAAGGCGCGCGCCGTCTTTGTTTTTTGTCTCTATCGGAAGTCCTATCCTTACTTTTACCGCTCCGCCGCTTATCGTGTATTTATGCATGGGCATTATCTTTTCCGTGCCTTTTATGGATATCGGGATAATCGGCACGCCTGATTTTTCGGCAAGCAAAATCCCGCCTCTTTTAAACGGCAAGAGTTCTTCCGTCTCGTTCCTCCCGCCCTCCGGAAATATGAGGACTGAGACCCCGTCTTTTATGCGCTCGGCGCCTTCCTCGATGCTACGGTAGGCGCTTTTACTGTTCGCCCTGTCTATGGAAATGTATCCGGCGAGCCGCATTGCCCAGCCGATGACGGGAATGGTGAAAAGCCCCTTCCTCGCTATCCAACGGTATTGTATGGAAAGTTTTGCCTGCAATACCGGGATGTCGTACGCGCCTTTATGGTTCGACATGAGTATGAAAGGAGGCGGAGGGATGTTTTCGATTCCTTTTATGTCCACTTTGACCCCTGAGAGAAAAACGAGTATCCCCGCCCAGAAAGAGCCGACCGCGTGGACGAAGTTTCCGCTCAAGCCGAAGGGAAGGCCGATTAAAAATCCGGCTATTGCAAATGGAAAAAGCGCGATGGTTATTATAAACCCCACGCTCCAGACGTAGGCTGTTCTAATGGGCATGAGTGATTTTACTTTTTAACGAGGGGTAAGTCAATTCGTTTGGGAGTATCTTAAAAACAGTTTGAACTTTCTTTCCTCCGGTGGTATCATTAGCCATAAAATGAATGGGGAGGTTTTTATATGGCAGGCGTAAATAAGGTTATACTCGTAGGGAATCTCGGCAAAGACCCCGAATTGAGATACGCTCCGAGCGGCATGGCTATCGCTAACTTCAGCATAGCGACGACCGAGACGTGGAAAGACAAAAGCGGCGCAAAACAAGACAAGACCGAGTGGCATAAGATTGTCGCCTTCAACAAGTTAGCAGAGATATGCGGCGAATACCTGAATAAAGGCAAGCAGGTTTATATAGAGGGAAGAATACAGACCCGCCAATGGGAAGACAAGGACGGGAATAAACGCTACACAACCGAAATCGTAGCCTCGACCATGCAGTTCTTGGGGGCCGCGGGAGGAAAAGGCGTTGCGCCTCAATCCGCCTCGGGCGGAGGAGCGCAGGAAGAAGCCCCTCCCATGGAAAATCCGCCGCCTGAGCTCGACGACATACCGTTTTAAGCAGGGCTTCGACAAGTTTAGGGCAGTTTTTTTATTTACCGTAGGGCAGACCTCTTGGTCTGCCCTACTTCAGTTATTGCGACGGAGCGGTACCCACCCGAAGCAGTCTTTTATTGCGGGTGCAGGGGTCACCCCTGCCAAACCCCTCGACTTTTTCCCTTTAATCCTATAAACTTATCATCATGACAAATTGTGTCGAGATAGTCGCGCCGGCCGGGAATCTCTCGTCTCTCAAGGCCGCTTCGGAGGGCGGAGCGGACGCGGTTTACGCCGGATTCAACGACGAGACTAACGCTCGCAATTTCGAGGGACTTAACTTCACCCTTCCGGAACTCGAAGAGGGAAAAAGCCTTTTACGGAAAAAAGGCAAGAAACTCTATCTTGCCATAAACACCTTCCCCCAAGCCGAGGGCTTTTCGAAATGGAAAGACGCGGTTGACAGCGCGGTTAAAATCAGCCCGGACGCGATAATATTAGCCGACACGGGAGTGCTTTCCTTTGCCAGAAGCAAATACCCCGGCATAAACATTCACTTGAGCGTTCAGGCGAGCTCGTCTAATTACGAAAGCATAAACTTCTACAAAAAACACTTCAACATCAAACGAGTAATATTGCCGAGGATTCACACGGTGGAAGAG
>JBAQMW010000217.1:0-7833 GCA_049303155.1 Thermodesulfobacteriota bacterium
GCTTAAGATTGCGGGGACAAGCTTTTGAGCGGAAATCCCTGATTAGCTTACATAAAAGGCCGCATTGCAAGAGGCGGGACTTACTTGAAAAGCCGAAGGTTCTTTTTTTCGCCTTGGCTCGATTCGGAGTTTTTTTCTTCGCCCTGAGTTTCGTCGCTTACGTAAGAGCCCTTATAAACGTATCTTTCAAGCGCCTTCTGGTAATCGGTCCAGTTCCCGGCGCCGGCCTCCGACTTTATCAGGGACTGCATGGAGTTCATCTTCGCGTCGAAGTCATCGAGGAAGTATAGCGCCATTGCCTCGAGCGTCATGGGTATCTTGGGAGAGCCGAACTCGAGATGACCGTGATGGGAAAGGAGCATGTGCTTGAGCAAAACAGCGAGGCGTGGCGGAAAATCCGCGAGCGCGTTTATCTTGGAATCAACAAGCTCTACCCCGATTGTTATGTGCCCCAAAAGCCTTCCCTCGTCCGTGTATTCGAACGTCCTGGCATAAGACAACTCGTAAATCTTGCCGATGTCGTGAAGTATGGCGCCTGAGACGAGAAGGTCTTTGTTCATGCCTTCGTAATGAGACGCCGCGAAGCGCGCGATATTGCAGAGGCTCAGGACGTGCTCTATAAGCCCGCCCAGATACGGGTGGTGTATGGTCTTTGCCGCCGGGGCGGTCATGAAGCGGCTTCTCACTTCCGCGTCCGCGAAGACCTCGATCAAGAGACGCTTAAGATGCCTGTCGCTCATGCCGGAGATTACGTTGTCGAGCTCGTTCATCATGTCATCGGGAGTTCTCTTGGAAGACGGCAGGTAATCCCTGACGTCGCACTTTTCCGCCGGAAAAGTCCTCGCGTCCGTTACGTTAACCTGTATCTTTCCCTGATACGAAATGGCGGAGCCCTTGACCGCGACTACGTCGTCCTTGGAAAAACACTCGCCAACAGCTTCGGCGTTATCCCAGACCCGCGCCTCCAAATCGCCGGTAGAGTCCCTGAGCTTAAGATTAAGATACGCCTTGCCGGTCTTGCTCATGCCGGTCTCTTTCTTTATGACGAGGAAACTCGTCTCAACCCTGTCGCCCTCTTTTATGTCCTTTGCGTAAACGTTCTTAGGCAAAGCCGCCTCCTTCCGTCGCGTTTATTGCTTTAAACTATCATACGGGGAGCGTAAGGGTCAAGCGGATTAAAGACGGCGCGGACGGTGTTTTTATGGCAACGCAAGGCAAGATGCCGCCCAACGTTCCCACGCCGGAGCGTGGGAACGATAAAGGAAAAGATTCCGTGTCATTCCCACGGGAATGACAAAATAAGTATATATCAAGGCTAAAGCCTTGAGTTACAAAAGAACAAAGCAATTGATATTTCGGCGAGTCCTCTCGCCGAAATTGTTTCGGTGTGCGGACACACCGAAACATCCAAAAAAACGAGATTGCTTCGCCGACCCGCGCAAGAAATATTTACGGAAACAAAAAAACAGGGCAGTCCCGCGGGTACCCCGGCGAGACTGCCCCTCAAAAATTTTTTGCCTTCCCTTTTCTACTTTCCGAGAGAGGCTTCCTTGCAGGCCTTGGCGACCCTGAACTTTACCACCCTCTTGGCCGGTATCTTCAATGCTTCGCCGGTCTGGGGGTTCCTGCCCATGCGCGCCTTCCTGTTCACCACGACAAGCTTTCCTATGCCGGGGATGGTGAAGGCGTTCTTCGCTTCCTTGTAAGCCAGAGACGTCAGCTCTTCAAGGATGGCGACGGCGATCTTCTTCGTTACGTCCACCTTCTTCGCCAGATGATCGATAACTTTGGACTTGGTCATTGCCTTTCCCATACTTAACCTACCTCCTTAGGGTATTTTATTCATCTTTTACAACATTTCAAATAAACTTGCAAGGAAAAAATTATTAAAAAATAAAATCACTAAGCCGCGCCGCGGCCTGTATCCATTGACCTAATCTATGGCTCGACTCATAATACTTCTTTCCTCATTGCCGAGATTTTTCTGTGCACGCCTATCCAGAGGTATATGCCTATCGCGAAAAGGACGAAGAGAAGGACGTGTTTTATCATGAGGGCCTCCACCTGCCCGTGCTCGACCGCGCTGTTCCATTCGTATTCTTTATAGGTAAAGGTGCGGACTATTCCCGCGATAAAAAGGAATATCGCGGACCCTCCGGCAAGATGCACCATCCTCGGATAAAACGCGACGGCCATCTCCCTTAAATCCCGCCCGCCTTTCACTTCCGCGTATCTCACGAGAAGCGTCATGCCGTAGGTGGCCACGACGAATATCGCGGTCGCGAAGTCGTGCATGTAGTTATTGAGCATTATAAGTATGCCTATCATATCTTTATACCCGGAGCGAGGGCGTCCCTGTAATTTATCTTTTTTCTTTTTATATTTGTCATATTTCTATGTGTATTGCATAAATGCGCGCCTCATGGCAAATTGAAACATGGCTGAAGCAATATGGGCGGATGGGAATCCCTTCCACGATATCTTCGTAAGTCTCTTTACTATCCTCGGAACCGTAAAGAGTTCCGTCCACAGATTCATTAGCGCCCTATTGTGTTCTTCGGGGTCAGTTCCGTTACGGCTCATGAGCATGTGCATGCCGTCATACATGTCCCAATCAAACTCATGCGTGATATGCCCAGCCCACTCGCTGCGGAGGTCTGTCCCCGGATAAGGAATTGTCATTACGGGATGCACCAAAACGTCAAGCCTGTCAGAAAATTCCAGGGCATCCTTGTACGAATCCATCTCGTCGTATAATCCTCCGAGCATTACGAACAAAACCACGTCTATCCCGTTATCTCTGATTTTTTTAATTGCCTCCACCCTGTTCCTGCCTTGCTTTGTCTTTGCCTTATACGCATCGAGAGTAGCGGCGTTGTTGGACTCCCACCCTGCCATAACGGTTGTAAGCCCGGACCTCCTTGCCCATGTAAGCATCTCTTCGCCCTTTTCATGCTGGACAGTGCACAAATCTCCCTGACCAACCCACAACTTACCCTTAGCCCCCATGGAAAGTTCTTTGAAAAGCTCTATGGAGCGGAATATGTCTATCCCCCAGATGTTATCGTCTATATTCATCAACATTCCGTAAGGACTTGAAGCGACCTCTCTTACTACTTCACGTATCGGGCGGTATCTTATCGTATCGCCGAAGAAACGCCTAACCGAGCAAAACGTGCATTTATACGGGCACCCTCTTGCCGTAAAAAAAGAGTCAAAACGGTATTTATGCTTCAAAAGCCCTCGTCTTTTTTCAGGCAGCCCCTCAAGAGACAACCTGTCGCCGTAATAAAAAGGGGATAAGTTGCCTTTCTTGGCATCAGCCAGCAAATTAGCCATAACGCTTTCCGCCTCGCCGACAACAACGGCGTCTGCGTGAAGTTTGCCTTCTTCCGGAAGGGCGGTTACATGCATACCCCCGATAACAACCTTCTTGCCGATTTTTCTTAAGACGTCGGCAGTCCTGTAAACCCATAGCGCCTGCGGCGTTAATGCGGAAAAAAGAATCAAATCCCCGGTTAACGATTCCACCGCTATGTCTTCCCTGTTGGCGTCTATAAGTTCCACTTCAATTTCCGGCGCAATCTTATAAATGAGAGAAGCCAGATATTCAAGTACGGGAGGCGCCATCGGAAGACTATGGCTCTTTATTCCTTTCCCTCCGTAAGGGGGGCTGATTATCGTTACTTTCATAAGGGTCGCCCTGAAGCGCAACTACGGGAATAGTCATTGGTCATTGCGAGGATTCCTGTCATGCCTACTCCTTCAAATCCTGTATTACGCCTGTCATCTCTTCCGGCACAAACTCGTATATATGAGCGAACCGGGCCATTATGGACATGCCCTTCTGCATTATGAACTTGACTATTCTTGGATGCCCCGCGCCCGAGGCAAGCTCCGGGTATTTGGCGCAAAACAACTCAAGAGCCTTTCTCTTCTCGGAGACGTCGGTAACTTTCCGAATCGTGCCTGTTGCGATAATGCTTTTCCAAAAAAGGTGGTTTTTGCTGTAAATATCCGCCTCGAAACAGGCCTTCGGATTCTTCGCGGCGTATTCCACCTTAATCCCCCTGCCGCCGTACCAATGAACGTATATCCTCCCCTCATCATAAACATAGGCAAGCGGGACAACATACGGCCTGTCGTTCAAACTCATGCCGAGTCTGCAGGTAACTTCATCCCGCAAAAACTCCGCTATCTCATCTTTGGTGAGGGCGTCCCAATAACCGATTTTTTCCCTTTTCATGAATCTTCTCCGTATGGTTGTTTGGGTTGCGGTTGGTTTCGATTGACTATTTTTCTAACGGGGAAATACCAAAGTATTATGCCGCCAAAGAACAACGCAGCCAGCAAAAGATACTTCGCCTTCAGAGCGGTAAGCTGATTATTTCTTGCGGCATCGGCCAGTTCAAAATCATCGGCGCTCAGAACTCTGATTATCGCCCCTACGATGACAAAAAAAACTACGCCAAAAAAAACCCTCTTCAAACGAGGGTAAATAAACAGGGCCAGCGCGTAAGCCTCGTTATCAGATGTTTTCTTAAAGTATTTGAAAATTAAGAGAAATGCCGCCGCAAAAACAAACACGAGCGCTACGGTTATGTCGTGGAAATAATTGTTCAACACAATGAGAGTTTCCGTCATTTTATCCATTCTAAAGCAGCGGCGTATGCACCCCTTCTCTAAATCCTATGCCTCCAAAGAACATGAGAACTCCTAAAAGAGAAATTATCGCAAGCCATGCGCCGCGGCTTCCCGTAAAATCATAGGTAACACGAAGGTGTATGTTAAGCCCGTATATAAGCCATGAGACAAGCGTCCACGTCTCTATCGGGGCCCATGCCCAGTATCTGCCCCATAATCCGTAAGCCCATATGGCGCCGCTTCCTATCATGACAATATGAGATATAAAACCATAGACAATGAGTTTGAATACAATATCGTCTATGGTTTCAATTTCCGGAAGTTTCTTGTAAAACCAGTGTATTGACTCCTGTCTTTTTCTGACAGCTCTTTCTTTTAAAAGATACAGCGCCGCAAGCCCCGCGGCAACATGGTATGCCCCGTATGCAATCCAGGCGAACCCCACATGCACCCATAGCCAATTGCTCTGGTATGGCGGCGGAAGGGGCTCTGTCTGCGTAGAATGGCTCATTATTCCATAACCAAGCGTAAGGAGCGCAACAGGGCTTACAACAACCCCTATCGTCTTAAATACAGGGTAGCGAATAGTGAGCAGGAGAAATACCGCCATTATAAACCACGCCCCTGCGAGGGCATGCTCGAAGCTCCAGAGCACAGGGAGATGCCCCGACTCTATCCAGCGCGTAAGTATCGTGAGCGTATGCAGAATAAACCCTAAGCCGGCAACCTTCCAGCCAATCGCTATATGCCTTTCGGCTTTAAACACTATGCTGGAAAGGAAAAGAAGGAAACTTACAAGATATGCCCCGATTGAAGACCATAAAAATATCGCCTCGAACAGCCTCATCTCAATCCAACTCCCTTCAATCTCTTAACCCTTCCGCGCATGCCAATCCATAGATATATCCCATAACCGATTATTGTAAACATGAATACGTGCTTCAATATAAAGACAATCACCTGACTTTTGCCGAGAACCCATATCCATTCAAACCAGCTGTATACAAATGTCCTTACAATGCCCGCCATAAACGCTAAAATCAGGACGCCGCCGGTTATGTGGAGCATTTTCGGGTATAGAACCATTACCCTTTTCTTAAAGGAAACGCTGCCGTCTTTTTCCGCATAGTTCAGGACACGTAGCATGAAATACGTAGATACGATTATGATTGCGGTGGCAAAATCGTGGTAGTAGTTATTTATCATGACGAGGATTCCGAGCATAAGTCAAATATCTTATCACAAGTCCGGCCATAATCAAACCCCATCCTGCAAATATTCCCCAATAAGAAGAGTCTTTCGAGACATAGACGGTTGCGACAGGTTTTAACTCCGCAAACTCAAGCGTCATGCCTTCGAACTCAGCCTTTTCCCCGGCCTTCAACATCCCCGACCATACGTTCTTGAACGGGTCTTCGTTCTTTGCAACCTTTATGCCGATTGCGGGGTTTTTGGGTTGCGTGGAGCGCGTGCCGTATTTACCGTCTTCTTTATACATGTCCGGGAAAAATCTCATATAAAGAGTAAGCCCTGTATCCTTAATGATTAAGGTCTCTTCCGAATCAATGGAATTAGGAATATTTACAAAACTATTAAAAATCACCGTCCCTTTGGAGTCTTTAAGAACCAAGAGAGGCGAGAGTCTTCCGTCAGCGAGCATGAACTGATAGCCATCGAGCCAAACAGGGGCGTTCACCTTTATTACACGCTCTACTTTTTCGTAACTTACCTCGCCAAGCATGTCGATAGTCACCCCGACGGCATGTTCAACCGGATAGATTTCTTTTTCGTATTTTGTTTTCTGCCAGTTGAGTTTCATTGAGAGGAAAGGGACGTGTCCGCCAAGGGGGGTTGAATGGATTGAAACAAACTGCGTATTATCCATATTCACGTCAATGTCTTGAGGCAATTCAAAGACGGCAAAAAACCTTATTAAAAAACCGATTGCGGTTACGGCTATTACAACGAGCATCCCGGCATGGAATACGATTGAGCCGAGAAATCTTATGTCCCTTTTGCCGCTCTTATGGAAAAACCTCTTGCCCGCGCAGAATGCGATGCTCACAAAAAGCAGCGCCGGGACAATCAATAATAACCGGGAATAGACGAAGGGATACGCGTTGACGAGTATGAGGATTGCCAGACAGACGCAGAGGATAAATATCGCAAATCCTCTGGAGGTTAAAAGGTTCATTGGGGTCAGGTCTACTTTCTTGCCATTGGGGTTCATTGCAAACCCCTCACCCTACCCTCTCCCCAAGGGGAGAGGAATGAAAAAGAAAAATCGAGCAGGGTGGGCTGTGCCCACCGTTTACCGTCCAACCTCTTTCGCCTCTTCTACTTTTTCCACGAGCCATTTGCCGTCTTTTTTCACGAGATGATAAAGCATTTCATAATGTATGTCTTTAAGAGGCTCGACCTCTTCCCGTGTCTTGATATTCACCCATCTGAACTTCCAATCTTCCGACGTCACGGCCTCGGCCTTATTCTCCTCTATTTTTATATCGTTGAAAGTAAGTTTTAAAAGTTCAGAGTCCATAATCTCGTCTCCGGAGAGATAAGCCTCGATAATGCTGTTCACCTTGTTAGAATGAGCTTCTATCGTAACCGCCTTAAGCGGCTCCATATTCAAATCCCTGTAAGCAATAACAATGGCGAGGTTATACCTTCCTATTGACTTTCTAACCGCGTCCTCTTCCGGGTTCACGGTTTTACAGGAAGTTATCGCGAGAGAGACGATTATGATTAAGATGATTTTAAAGCGGCGCACCGGCTACCTTAACGGCTTCCCTATGGCATACAAAACCTTGTCCATGCCCGCTACATAGAGGACGCCGCCGGATATGGCTAACAAAGCATACACGCGGGTCTCTCCCGGGCCCGGCTTTACCTTGCCTATGATAAGAGATTCCTTTAAAAGCATTCCATTCCTGTCAAGCACATACAGATTTCCGCCTGTTGAAACATAATAAATCCTTCCATTTTTATCAATAACCAATCCGGGACTCATCGCTGCGTTTTTAACCTTAAATTCCCATTTCACCTTTCCGTCCCGCGAGTCAATGGCAACCACTTTCCCTCCGCCGGCGCCACGCCGCAGTTCGTCTGGCGCCTGAATCGTTGCGTAAAGCGTCCCGTCATCGCCCATAACGATAATGCCGCCGTCGCCAAGTTCCATACCCTTAAACG
>JBAQMW010000218.1:0-6032 GCA_049303155.1 Thermodesulfobacteriota bacterium
GGAGAAAACGCCCGATGAATACGGCATCTCTCTCTTATCCCTTTTCGCGCACGCCGGAATAAAAAAGGAAGAAATAAAAGGCGCCTGCGTTGGATGCGTGGTGCCGCAGTTAAAGGATACTTTAACGAGGGCGATACGGGATTACGTCAAGGTAGCGCCTCTCGTGGTGGAGCCGGGGGTCAAGACCGGCATGCCGATACTCACGGATAATCCGAAGGAGGTCGGCGCTGACAGGATAATAACGAGCGTTGCCGCATACTCGGCCAACAAGTGCGCTCTTATAGTCGTTGACTTCGGCACGGCGATAACCTTCGACTGCGTGAACGAAAAAGGAGAGTACATGGGCGGGGCAATAGCGCCGGGCATGCAGGTCTCGACAGAGGCGCTTTTCAACAAGGCCGCCAAACTCGCCAGGGTCGAGATAACGCGCCCGGCCTCCGCCATAGGCAAAAACACGGTTGAGAGCCTTAAATCCGGCGTGCTCTACGGGTTCGCGGGGCTGGTGGACGGCGTGGTGGAAAAGATAAAAAAAGAATTCAAGATAAAACCAGAGAAGGTCATAGCGACCGGCGGATACGCCCATATAATAGCGAAGGAATCAGCGAGCATAACGGAACTCGACGAATTCTTGGTGCTAAAAGGACTTAGAATAATCTACGAGGTGAACTCATGAGCGAAGAAGAAGCGAAGACTCATTTCCTTGATGGCATGAAGCATCTCCGGAAGAACTCCATGGAAGACGCCTGCAAGGAATTCGAGAAGGCCTGCAAACTCGAAAAAGAAAACCCGCGCTACATGTCCTACTACGGAATGTGCGCGGCCTTGAGATGGGGTAAAATCGGGCTCGGACTCGAACTCTGCACCAAGGCCATCAAAAAAGAATTCTTCAAGACCGAGTACTACATAAACCTCGGCAAGGTGTATATGGCGTCCGGCAACAAAAAGGGCGCCATCACCGTGCTCTCGAAGGGGCTTCGGTTCGACACGGACAACGAAGAGATACATAACCTTCTCGTTGAGCTCGGCGTGAGGAAAAGGCCCGTAATACCCTTTCTTAAGAGGTCGAATCCCCTGAATAAAGTACTCGGCATATTTATGAGGCGCACGTTGCCGGGGATTATGGGCAAAACCGAGACATCGGAAGAGATTCCGGAAAATCCGCCCGAAGAACCGGGCAAAAACAAAAAACCTTAACCGCATTTTCTGCGTGAGGCGGGAAGTAAGCCCATGAAGGTCAGCAAGGCAGTTTTCGATTACGTATCGGACAAGGCGCCGCGCGAACTCCGCATGAAGGCCGCCTCCGGCAACGCGGCGGAGCTTAAGCCGTGCGACAGGCTTTCCCTTCTCTTCATACTGTCGCACGGCAAAGACCCTGAAATAAAGGCCGCAGCGTCGAGAACCCTTTCGGAGTTCCCAGAAAAAGACCTTCTTCCCGCCCTTGAAGAGGACCTCGACCCCATGGTCGTGGAAAAGGCCGCCTCGCTCTACCCGAATAGCGTCGCGGTTCTCGAAAAAATAATCTCGCACCGCTCCGTAAACGACAAGACATTGGAGAAGATAGCGGGCGACGCGCCTTCCGAAATAGCCATGCTTATAGCCGCGTTAAGGGAGCGGCTCGTAAAAAACCCCTCCATATTCGAGGCGCTCAAGAAAAACAAAAACATCCCTCCCCACGTCGTAGGAGGCCTTGAAACAATCGTCTATCCTCCGAAGATAATCGAAGGCGCGCCCCCGGAAGAAGGCGGCATAGAGAACGAATTAAAAGCAATTGCCGGAGACCTCACTGGAAAAGACGCGGCTACTCTCCCTGAGGAATTCATAAAGGAAGACGCGGCGCCGGAAGAACCCAAGAAACATCAAAACGTCCAACAGGTAATTCTAACAATGGGGGTATCGGAAAAGATAAAACTCGGGATGCTCGGCAACAAGGAGGCGCGGGGCGTTCTCATAAAAGACGCCAACAAACTCGTCTCAGGCGCGGTGCTTAAAAATCCCCGCATAACCGAAGACGAAATACTCAAGCTTACCGCCACCAAAGGAACGTCCGAGGAACTCTTAAGGCAGATTGCCCGCGACAAGGACTGGGTGCAAAACTACGGCATAAGAAAATCCCTCATAACGAACCCCAAAACGCCTCTTGCCATTTCCATGAAGATGCTGACAAACCTTAACGAAAAAGACATAGTGGATTTATCCAAAAGCAAAAACGTCTCGACCGTGCTTTGCACCGCCGCGAAGAGAATCGTCGACGCGAAGATCAAAAAACAAAAAGGACACTGAGGAGGCGGGACTTTCATGAGAGCCATAATAATAGGGGCCGGCGTCGTAGGGGCCACGATAGCCGAAAAACTAGCCGAAGAAAAACACGACGTCGTCATCATAGACAAGGACGAGCGGCGGCTTAAAGAACTGAAAGAGGCCGTGGACGTACGCGTCATCCATGGAAGCGGCTCAAGCCCGCAAACGCTCCTTGAGGCCGGCATAGAGTCGGTTGACATGGTGATTGCCGTAACCGACAGCGACGAAGTGAACATGCTCGCCTGCCTTATCGCCGAAACCCAGAGCAGCGTCCCCAAAAAAATCGCGCGGATAAGAAACCAAGACTATCTGAGTTATTCGAGGATATTCGAGGAAGGCTATCTCGACCTCGAATACATAATAAATCCGGAAAAGGTAGCGGCCGAGAGGATTCTAAAGATAATCGAGGTGCCGGGCGCCGTGGACGTAGTGGACTTCATGGACGGACGGCTTAAACTCGTCGGCACGAGGCTCGCCTCCGAGAGCGCGGCGGCAGGGAAGAAAATCGAGGAAGTAAAAGGGCTGTACCCCGGAGGGAATATAATAATCGTCGCCATATACAGGGGAAGCGACACCATAATCCCGCAGGGCTCCACCGTTTTACAAACCGGAGACCTCGTGTTCGCCATGACACTTAAGGACGAGGCCGCGAAACTGCCGAAACTTTTCGGAGCGCGCAAGGAAAAAACCGTCAACAAGTGCCTCATAATCGGCGGAGGGGACGTAGGATTTTACCTCGCGAAGCCCATGGAAAAACTCGGCTATCAGATAAAGATAATAGAAAAGAACGAGACGCGGTGCGCCTACTTGGCCGAGCATCTCGACAAGGCCATAGTCATCGCAGGGGACGGAACCAATCAGGAACTCCTTAACGAAGAAAACGTGCGCGATACCGACACGGTCATCGCCGTTACCAACGACGAGGAGGCCAACATCCTGACCTCTCTTCTCGCCAAGCGTCTCGGCGCCAAAAGATGCATAGCCCTCATAGACAAGCCTGAGTACCTTTCCATGGTGTCCACCATCGGGATAGACGTGGCGGTATCGCCGCGGCTCGCGTCCGTGAGCGACATACTCCAGTTCGTGCGCCAGGGCAACATCTTGTCGGTAAAGGCCCTTATGGAAGAACGCATCGAGGCCATAGAGACCGTCGCCATGGAGACCTCCGACATAACCGGCATGCCTCTTAAAAACATCAAGCTCCCGGCCGGGGCCATAGTCGGAGCGGTCGTAAAAGACGAAAGAGTGATATTGCCGGACGGGGACACGGTCATAAACCCCTCGGACAAGGTCGTCATATTCGCGCTCAGGAAGGCCATACCTAAGATCGAAAAGATGCTTATCGTCAAGCCGGAATTTTTCTAAAAGGATGCCAAAAAATCCTTTTATAGTCATTGCGAACCCTTCGGCTTCGCTCTGGGCAGGCTCCGTGAAGCAATCTCGTCTTTAAGAAAAATCAATTACGGAGGTTTTTTTCCTTTGAGGCTTCGCCTTTCGCTTCACATAATAGGCATCATAAATATAATACTTTCCGTTATGATGCTTGCCCCGCTTCTTATCTCCGTGATTTACAAAGACGGGGACACAAAGGCGTTTATAATCTCCTTTGCCGTTACACTTTCAACCGGCCTCTTCCTTTTCTTTTCATGCAGAGGCAACGCCAATGACATAGGGCACAAGGAAGGGTTCACGATAGTCGCGTTTTCGTGGATAAGCGCGGCTATCTTTGCCGCCCTGCCCTTTTATTTTTCGGGCGCCCTGCCCTCTTTTCTGGATTGCCTTTTTGAATCCACCTCCGGACTAACGACGACGGGTTCCTCGCTCTTCACGGACGTGGAAACCCTTCAGCACGGCATACTTTTCTGGCGGAGCATGACCCACTGGATAGGCGGCATGGGAATAGTTCTCCTCGGCATAGCGATACTGCCGTTCCTCGGCATCGGCGGCATGCAGATATACCGGGCCGAGGCGTCGAGCCTTTCGGGTGAAAAGTTCGCCCCCCGCATAGCGGAAGTGGCTAAGATACTGCTCGCCATGTATCTTCTCTTGAATTTCATAAGTCTCGTATTGTTTATCCTTCTCGGCATGAATCTCTTCGACGCCTTTATCCACATGTTCGGAACTCTCGCGACCGGCGGCTTCTCGAGCAAGAACGCGAGCATCGGGTTTTATAACAGTCCGGCAATAGACGTTACTATCGTAATAATCATGTTTATCGGCGGAACCAACTTTTTTCTCCACTACGGATTCTACCGCAAAGGGATAGGCGTTTATTGGGAGAATGAAGAATTCAGATTTTTCATGGGCGTCATCATCATCGCGACGCTTCTCGTAACGTTAAGCTTGATGGGTTTCTATCAGGGGCCTCTCGAATCGTTAAAATACGCCTTGTTTCAAGTGGTATCAGCCATAACGTGCACCGGTTACGCGACAACGGATTATAATAACTGGCCGTATTTTTCGCAATTTATCCTTATACTGCTGATGTTCATAGGAGGCTCCGCCGGTTCCACGGCAGGGGCCATAAAGTGCGTCAGGATTCTACTCATAGGCAAGGTAATCAAAAAAGAGATGCAAAACTTGCTGCACCCGCACGTTGTAACGGTCGTTAAACTCAACGGCAAAACCGTGGCGCCGGAAACCCTAAAAAGCGTCATGTCTTTTACCCTGATGTACATCTTTATTGCCGCGGTATCAATAGTATTGCTCACGAGCCAAGGGGTAAACATTACCGCCTCCATCGCGTCCGTCGCGAGTTCCATCGGCAACGTGGGATTCGGGTTGGGACTGCCCGGGGCGAATTACTCGACAATGACGGATTTCAGCAAATGGGTTTTGATATTCGACATGATAGTCGGAAGGCTTGAGATATACACGCTTCTTATCCTTTTTCTGCCTTCTTTCTGGAGGGGCTAACAGGCTTAAAGACCGTATAACGTAACCATGAAAAATTACGTTACCGCTCGCAAGAAACTTCAGGAGGAGTAATATAATGCACGACCTGATTATTATCGGAGGAGGCCCGGCCGGCCTTACGGCCGCGATATACGCATTAAGGGCTAAACTCGATACACTTCTAATCGAAAAAGGCATACTCGGCGGCCAGATAGCCTTAAGCGACGTGATAGAAAACTATCCGGGGTTTCCCTCGATAAGCGGCATGGCCTTAATGGAAAAATTCGAGGAACACGCCAAGGGCTTCGGGCTGGAAGTAAAACAGGCCGAGGTAGAAAGCATAAGCACGGAAGACGGGATACATGCCGTAAAAACCACGGAAGGCAAGTTCAAGGCAAAGGCCGTGATAATAACGACCGGCGCGAAACCGAAATCCCTCGGAGCGAGCGGCGAAAGAGAATTCATTGGCAAGGGCGTTTCCTACTGCGCCACCTGCGACGGCCCGTTCTTCAGGGGGCTCAAGGTGGCCGTCGTCGGCGGCGGGGATACGGCGGTAAAAGAAGCGGTCTATCTTTCCAAGCTCGCTTCCAAGGTATATCTCATACACAGGCGGGACAAATTCCGCGCCGAGAAGATACTTCAGGACAAGGCGTTTTCGACGCCCAATATCGAAATCCTCAGGAGCCACGTATTAAAAGAAATACAGGGCAACAAGTTCGTTACCGCGGCAGTCGTCGAAGACTTGAAGACGTCCGTCAAAAAACCGCTTGACGTCGAAGGGGTTTTCATCTTTACCGGCATAATCCCGACTACCGAATTCATTGATGTTGAAAAAGACA
>JBAQMW010000219.1:0-3196 GCA_049303155.1 Thermodesulfobacteriota bacterium
CGCCTCGTCAACGCCGGCTATAAGCTTATATCCCGTTGCCCGGGCTTGCTTTTCGAAAAGGTCCACCTTAAGGGTTCCTTTCCTTATGCTCCGCTCTCAACCCCGAGACCTGTCCTGAGCCTATCGAAGGAGACCGCGAGCGCAAAAAAAATCCCGCAACCTCCCCCGATGTTACATCAAGGGAGGTTGCGGGCAATCCATAAAGGGTCTTCCAGAAGGCGGCACATTGAAAAACCATTATACGTATTTAAAGACCGTGATGCGCCCTACTTGGCCTTTACCTGAGTTTCCTGAGGCCTAATCTTCGCGGCCTTGCCCTTGAGACCCCTCAAGTAGTAAAGCCTTGCCCGCCTTACCTTGCCTCTGGACTTGACCACTATCGAATCTATTGACGGGCAATGAAGCGGAAACGTCCTCTCCACCCCTACGCCGTAGGACGTCTTTCTTACCGCGAAGGTGGAGCCCATGCCGCCGCGCTTTTTGCTTATGACAACGCCCTCGAAGGCCTGTATCCTTTCCTTGTCTCCTTCCTTTATCTTCACGCTCACGACAACGCTGTCGCCGGGCCTGAACTCGGGAAGGTCTGTCCTCATATGTTCTTTTTCGATGTCGCTTATGATGCCCATAAAAACCTCCGATTATCTTTCCGTCTGTAGGACAGGCGTCCCGCCTGTCTATTATTAGTTAATCCGTTATTTTATTCTTTCCGATAACTGTCATTTGTCATTGCGAGGAGTTTTACCCCGAAGCAATCTCATCTTTACAATCACGAGATTGCTTCACGGAGCCTGTCCTGAGCCCGCCGAAGGGTTCGCAATGACAACCTTATAAAATACAATTTGATAAGATTACTATAACTATCCGCCCTTAGTCAACTCTTTTATTGACTCCTTGTCTTCTTCCGTGAGCGCCGCGGATTCGAGAAGCTCCGGGCGCGACCGTAAGGTCTCTCTCAGGCTCTCCCGCCTCCGCCACTTCCTTATCTCGGCATGGTTTCCGGAAAGGAGCGTATCGGGAACCCTCATGCCCCTGAAATCCTCGGGCCTCGTATAGTGAGGATACTCCAAAAGCCCTTCGGAAAAAGATTCCTCGATTAAAGATCCTTCGGCTCCCAATACCCCGGGAATAAACCTCGATACTCCGTCTATCACGCAAAGCGCCGCAGGCTCGCCCCCGGAAAGCACGTAATCGCCGATTGATATTTCATCGTCAACGAACGCCCTTACCCTCTCGTCTATCCCCTCGTACCTTCCGCAAACTATTATGACATTATCAACAATCGAAAGCTCTCTTGCCTTCGCGTGGTCGAATCTTGCGCCGCGCGGGCTTAAAAGGACAACCCTGCAAGAGCCGGAACTGTCTTTCTTGGCGGCCTCGATAGAATTTACCACAGGTGGAACCTTCATCACCATGCCGCACCCGCCGCCGTACGGCGCGTCGTCCGTGTTTCTGTGCTTATCTTCGGCCGGCACGAAATCGCGAATGTCGTAAACGAAGACCTCTATCAAGCCCTTGTCAACCGCTTTGCCGATTATGCTTTGCTTAAGGGGCGATTCGAAAAAAAGAGGAAAAAGCGTCAACACGCGGAACTTCATTAATCCCCCCTAACCCCCCTTTGTAAAAGGGGGTAACCTTCTATCCGCCACCTTCGGTAAACCCGGGGATGAGCCCCTCGATAAGCCGGATAGTCATCTTTTTCCCCGGCACGTCAATCTTCACGATAACGTCCTTTATCGCAGGGATGAGTATCTCCCCCAAAGGACCCTCCACGACATAAACGTCGTTACTGCCGGTCGAAAAGATGTTCACGACCTTACCGAGGTTTCTTCCGTCAAGAGATGAGACCTCCATGCCCTGAATCTCGAAGGCGTAGTACTCGCCGTCGCCCAAATCCGGAAGCGCCCGTTTTACGACAAAAACGTCCTTACCGATAAAAACTTTGGCGTCCTCGCACCTTGAGACCCCCTCGAACTTCACGAGCATAACGGCCTTATGCCTCTTGATGCCTTTCAAAATATAAGGGAGACCGTCAATAAAGACGGTCTCCCGCGACGACTTAAGAGATTCCACCGTGTCTGCGACTTCCTCGCCTGAGGCGTAGAGATATATCTTAAGCTCCCCTTTTAGGCCGTGAACTCCGACTATCTTACCTAAAGGAACTCTCTCTTCGCTACCCGACGTATTCAAGCGCCGAACGTCCGGTTTTCCTTGGTTGAAGAAATTCTCATGGCCGGGAAGATTTTAAGCGGCCTTGGCGACTGTGCTCTTTAACCCGGCCTTCTTGAGAAGGGTCTTCACGGTCTCGGTGGCGAGAGCGCCTTTATTGAGCCAGCCGACTATCTTTTCGTTCTTGAGTTCCACCTTCACCGGATTCTGGCCGGGGTCGTACGTGCCAACCACCTCGATGAATTTTCCGTCCCTCGGGGAGCGTGAATCCGTCACCACTATCCTGTAAAAAGGCTTTTTCTTTCCGCCGTACCGAGCTAACCTTATTTTTACGCCCATTGCTTTTTAGATACCTCCTTCGAATTTATGACGCTCTGTAACGCACACCTATTTATACCGCTGACGCTGTGGATGCCTTGCAACCTACGTCGGCAACATGCCCTTAAGGCTTTTCATGCCGCCCTTCTTAAACTTCTTCATCATCTCGCGCATCTGGCCGTATTGCTTCATGAGGCGGTTCACGTCCTGCACCGTGGTGCCGCTTCCCTTGGCTATCCTTATCCTGCGTTTCGCGTTAAGGATTATCGGGTTCCGCCTCTCCTTAACGGTCATGGAGTTAACTATGACCTCGGCCTTTACGAGTTCCTTTTCGTTCACGTCCAAGCCCTTGGCCTGCGCCGTGGCGTTAAATCCGGGTATCATGGAAAGAACGCTCTCAAGCGAGCCCATCTTCTTGAGAGAGCCGATATGTTCCTTGAAGTCCTCGAGCGTGAACGAGTCCTTCTTTATCTTCTTTTCGAGTTCCTGCGCCTTTTTTTCGTCTATGACCTCGTTGGCCTTCTCGACAAGGCTTACGATATCTCCCATGTCGAGGATTCTTCCGGCGAGCCGCTCCGGATGAAACGCCTCCAAGTCGGAGACCTTCTCGCCCGTGCCGATGAACTTTATCGGGCTTCCGGTCGTCATGCGCATCGAAAGAGCCGCGCCGCCCCTCGCGTCGCCGTCGAACTTGGTGAGCACGACCCCCGTG
>JBAQMW010000220.1:0-6175 GCA_049303155.1 Thermodesulfobacteriota bacterium
GGCCAAGGGCATACTCATGAAAAGATGCAACATAGGCGAAGACGAAGCCTTCAAACTCCTCCAGAGCCATTCGCAGAAGGAAAACAAGAAGATGCGCGACATCGCCCTTACGGTGATAGAGGCGAGCAAGCTCATATAATATTTATTCCCCCCGGAAAAACCAAACACGCCGCTTTTTTAAAGTATCCGCGCGAAGACAAAACGGCCGGTTCATATTTAAGAGTGTCATTGCGAGGCCGGAGGGGTACCCATGCGAAGCATGGGTCGCGGCCGCGGCAATCTCATCAAATCGCGTTATCGTTAAACGCTTGCAACGGCTATTCCGGGCGAAAACTTCCGCTTAAAGAACTTTTCCGCTTCAACCACCGTAAATATGACTGAGGACAGGGCCAGAGCGAACATGAGTTCGCCGAAGGAGAGCGCCTCTGTTTTAAAAATCGGCTGAAGAAAAGGGACGTATATCAATGCGAGTTGCAGCGTGAATGTAAGAAGGACGGCTCCCACAAGAGGCATGTTGGAGAATGCCCCCAAGGAGAAGAAGGATTCCCTTTCCGAGCGTATCGCCAGGACATGGCCCATCTGCGACAGGCAAAGGACAGTAAACACCATTGTCTGCCAGTGCAGGCCCATGCGGATGCTCAGGGCTTGCGAAAATATGGATACCGCGCCCATGGCCAGGCCGACCCATATTACATGAACGCCCATGCCGTGGGCAAAGACGCTTTCCTGCGGAGGCCTCGGAGGCCGGTTCATCACGCCCTTTTCTTCCACCTCGACGGTGAGGGCGAGCCCGGGAAGCCCGTCGGTTACGAGGTTTATCCAGAGGATATGTATTGGTAAAAGCGCTATAGGCATGCCCAGAAACGGCGGCAACAATATGGCCCATATCTCGGCGGTGTTGCTCGTCATGGTGTATTTTATGAACTTCCTTATGTTGTCGTATATCCGGCGCCCTTTTCTTACCGCACCCACGATGCTTGCGAAGTTGTCGTCAAGGAGTATCATGTGGCTCGCCTCTTTTGCCACGTCCGTGCCCGTTATTCCCATTGAAACCCCGATGTCAGCCCTCTTTAGCGCAGGGGCGTCGTTGACGCCGTCCCCGGTCATGGCCACGAACTCGCCCTTGTCTTGAAGGGCTTTCACTATCTTGAGTTTTTGCGCGGGCGCGACCCTCGCATAGACCCTTATTCTTTCGACCTTTTCCTCGAATTCCTCCAGCGTAAGTTTATCCAACATGGGGCCTGTCATTACCTCGCCCCCGTCTTCGACTATGCCGAGCCTTCTCGCTATGGCCTTTGCCGTTATGGGGTGGTCTCCGGTTATCATGATGGGTGTTATGCCTGCCAATTTGCAGAGTTTTATGGCATCCCTTGCCTCCTCCCGCGGGGGGTCGAGTATGCCGGCGAAGCCGAGAACGGTCAATTCTTTTTCCACGGCGTCCGGGCTCATATCAATCGGCAGATCGGACCACTTTCTCATGCCTATCGCGAGGACCCTTAAGCCGTCGGAGGCCATGCGCTCGTTTTCCCTTAAAAGGGTCTCCTTCGCCGTTGCTCCTCCGGGGTTCTGCGCCTCGATTGCCTTTTCCATGACGACCTCCACCCCGCCTTTTGTGAAGGAAATATAGCCGCCTTCGGGGTCTTTATGGAACGTGGTCATCATTTTTCTGTCCGAATCAAACGGTATCTCCGCAACGCGGGGATTTGTTTTTTCAATCTCCGATTTTACGAACCCCGCCTTTTCCGCCGATAGGAAGAGCGCCGCCTCAGTCGGGTCTCCGATTGGTTTGCCTTTCGCGTCCCGCGTCACGTCGTTGCACAGGGCCATCGCGATAAAGAGTTTTTTCGCAACATTGCCTTTGGCCGCGATGCCTTCGCCGGCGAGAAGTTTTCCGTCGACGAACACCTCTTCCACGGTCATCTTGTTCAGCGTGAGGGTGCCGGTCTTATCCGAGCAGATGCGGGTAACAGAGCCGAGGGCTTCGACGGCCGGAAGCCTCCTTATGAGGACGTTACTGTGAACCAGTTTTTTCGCCCCCATTGCGAGGGATATGGCGACCACTACCGGAAGGGCCTCCGGTATCGCGGCTACGGAGAGGCTTATGGCCGTAAGGAACATGAACAAGGGGTCTTCGCCCCTTAAGAACCCGACCGCGAATATGACGGCGCATATCGCGATGACCGCCATTGAAATCTGCCGGCCGAACTTCGCCATTCTTTTCTGCAGAGGAGTTTTTGTCTCCTCTTCCCCTGCGAGCATCGCGGCGATTTTTCCGAACTCGGTCGTCATGCCTGTTTCAACGGCTATGCCGGCGCCCCTTCCGTATACGACGATAGTCCCCTTGTAGGCCATGTTGCGCCTGTCGCCGATAGGGAGGTGTTTGTCGTGGAGGCGCGGCGTTCGTTTTTCAACCGGCGCGGATTCGCCCGTAAGGGCGGCCTCCTCGATCTTTAGATTTGCGGATTCGAAGAGCCTCAAGTCGGCCGGAACTATCCTCCCTGCATCGAGAAGCACGGCATCGCCCGGGACTATCTCCTCGGCCCGCACGGTCATGACGGCGCCGTTCCTTTTAATCGCCGCGGTTGGGGCAGCCATGCTTTTCAAGGCCTCAATCGCCTTTTCAGCCCTGTATTCCTGGACAAACCCTATCACCGCGTTAAGCGCGACTATTAAAAGAATAACTACGGTATCAGTGATATCACCGATTATCCCGGAGACAACGGCGGCTGCGATGAGCACGATTATCATGAAATCCGTAAACTGCATGAGAAACATCACGATGGGCGTCTTTTTCTTTCCCTCTTCGAGTTTATTCGCTCCGTAGTCCTCAAGACGCCTTTCCGCCTCTGCTTTTGTTATGCCCTCCGGCGATGTGGAAAGGGTTTTAAAAACCTCGTCTATTTCCAGTAAAAACCAGCTCATGTATTTTCTCCTTAGTCTTTGTCGAAAATAAAAAAACCTTTACCTCGCCTGCGCTCGCGGCGGGTAAAGGTCTCGTATGCCCCTTACGGGAGCCTTGCGAACCGGGCCAGCACCACTTTTCAATATTAATGCACCGGTAATACGCCCGCCCGCGTCAAACACTATTGCCTAAACAGTGCGTGTTAACAGCGAAAAGTGGTGCTGGCCGTGCTGACGGCTCTGCACATCCGCCTCTTTCGCGGACTACTACTCCTCTTTACAGTCTAATGTATATTACGCTTTTCGAGCCTTGTCAAGGTTACCCCCTTTTACAAAGGGGCTGGCTCCCGTTGCCGCAACGCATTGCAACGGGAAGCTGGGGGATTAAGGAGGCGAAGGGTTTTGCGATAACTCCGCCTCACCAAACCCTCGGAACCTCCAGCATCCTGTCCAATGCCTTCTTTGCCTTAACCCTTATGGCCTCAGGCACCGTTACGACGTTCTTCATGTCGCGGAGGCTTTCGGCCACGTCCTCTAATGTTATTAGTTTCATGTTCGGGCAGATGAGGGTCTTCGAGGGAAGGATGAATTTTTTTTCCGGGTTTTCTTTTTTAAGGCGATAGAGTATCCCCATCTCAGTTCCGACTATTATCGTTTTTGCCTTTGTCTCCTTGGCGAATTTATACATGCCTGAGGTAGAGCAAACGTGGTCTGCCATCTTGACGACCTCAGGAGAGCACTCAGGGTGGCAGACGAAGATTGCTTCGGGATTCCTTTCCTTTGCCCGGAGGACGTCCGTTGTTTTAAGCCTTTCGTGAGTGGGGCAGAATCCGTCCCACCACTCCATTTTTTTCTTCGTGGTGAGCGAGACGTAGTGGGCGAGATTACGGTCGGGAACCATGTAAACCCTCTCGCCTTCCACGTAGTTCGTAACGTTCACCGCGTTTGCCGACGTGCAGCAGACGTCGCTCTCGGCCTTTACCTCGGCCGTGGTGTTTACGTAGGCCACGACCGGAACGCCGGGGCGTTTTTCTTTTTCGATTCTCAGTTGCCCGGCGGTTATCATGTCGGCCATGGGGCAGCCGGCGTCCATTCTCGGAAGTATTACGGTTTTATCCGGCGAAAGGATTGCCGCGCTTTCGGCCATGAAGTGTACGCCGCAAAAGACTATGACCTTTGCCTCTGTCTTCGCGGCCTCGATGCTCAATCCCAACGAATCGCCCGTTAAGTCGGCAATCTCCTGCACCTCGTCCCTTTGGTAGTTATGGGCGAGCATGACGGCGTTTCTTTTCTTTAAAAGAGAGCGGACTTCTTTCTTGAGTTCCTCTGTTTGCTTCATGCAATCTCCGGTAAGATTCGATTATATGCAACGGGTTTTGGCCGCGCCTTTGCTTAATGCCGCTACGAAGGAAGCGGAGCCGAATGGCATTGCCCGGCGGCTTTGAAAAAAAGAATAAACAATCAATCCGATTGCCGGATTTCTTTTAAAATTCCGTCAAAGGTTTCAAGGAGGGAACTTGCGCTTTCGCTTTCGTCAAACTTTTTAAGCCACGACTCTATGTATTTAACGTCGATTGCGGGATTTTTAATAAGCACTGATTTCAAGTCTTCAACGTCCCGCGCCCTGCCTGCGAAGATTTTATGGATTATCAAGTCTTCCGGCGCGGCAAAAAAAACCTCCGTGCCGAGTATGTCTATCTTTCTTGCTCTTTTTATGGCTTCGGCCTCGTAAGGCGTGAACGAAAAAATAAAATCCACCCTTATGCCGGTATCTTCGTTTATCGCCGGCAATACCATTGTTTCTTTTACGAATGATTCAATATTTTCCGGAATTGGTTTCAGGGAAAGTTCTTTTGTTATGGAGACGACCTTGCTTAAGTTTTCTATACCCGCGCCGAGCGTTACGTCAATGTCTCTTGTAAGCCTCGGCTCTCCGTAAAGGAGAACCGCCTGGCCTCCGATTATCATGTATGGGAGGTCGTATTTCTTGAGACATGCGCCTATCTTTGAGAGGAGTTCTTTGAACATGAGTTCAATATCTTAGCCACCTTTATGTCAACCTCGATGCCTTCCAAAGGGTCTTTGGAAGGCAGTACTCCGAGTGCGACCGCCTCGTTCCAGAGACCTTCAAAGATTCCCATAGCTTTATGATAGGGCAAAATACCGCTTTCTTTCATAAAGGAGTTTTCCAATTTTTTCAGTATTTCCGCGTTTTTAATCATAGGATTAGATAATCAAATTATAGCGTTACCTTCGCATTAAAACAAGCGTAAAGTAACCTTGCCGCCTTGACACGCCCTTTGCTTGTGCCTATATTACCCTTGAAACTGCGCAGTCTTTTAAAGGCCTTTTGGCCCAAGGCCGGCTGTATGGCCTTTTTATTGACAAGGGCCGCCGGGCGGCGTATATTAAAACAATTCTTCGGAGGAGTCATCGGTATGGGAAAGATAATAGGAATAGACCTCGGCACCACCAATTCGGTCGTCGCGGTGATGGAGGGCGGAGAGCCCAAGGTCATAGTTAACGAAGAGGGAAGCCGCATTACCCCGTCGGTCGTGGCCTTTACGAGGGATAAAGAGACAGTCGTGGGCCAGGCCGCGAAGAGGCAGGCCGTCACGAACCCGGAAAATACGATATTTTCGATAAAGAGGTTCATGGGCCGTAAGTTCGACGAGGTCAACGAAGAGATGAAGATGGTGCCTTACCGGGTCGAAAAGGACGATCAGGGCAGGGCCGTGGTGAATTCCGGCAATATGGGCAGAACCTACCTTCCTCCGGAAGTGTCCGCCATAATACTTCAGAAGCTTAAACGCGCGGCAGAGGCCTATCTCGGGGAGACCGTTACCGAGGCCGTCATAACCGTTCCGGCGTATTTCAACGACAGCCAGAGGCAGGCCACGAAAGACGCGGGACGCATCGCGGGGCTTGACGTAAAGAGGATAATAAATGAGCCTACCGCCTCGTCTCTCGCCTACGGGCTGGACAAGAAAAAAGAAGAAGTCATAGTGGTTTACGACTTCGGCGGAGGCACCTTCGACATATCCATACTCGAAGTCGGAGACGGCGTTTTCGAGGTCAAGTCCACGAACGGCGACACGCACCTTGGCGGAGACAACTTCGATCAGCGCGTGATAGATTGGCTCGCGCAGGAGTTCAAGAAGGATAACGGCATAGACATCTCGAAGGACAGGATGGCGCTTCAGAGGTTAAGGGAAGCCGCGGAGAAGGCGAAGATAGAGCTTTCGAGCGCGCTCGAAACCGAGATAAACCTTCC
>JBAQMW010000221.1:0-2192 GCA_049303155.1 Thermodesulfobacteriota bacterium
CGTATATAAAAATACGCCTCACTCCTAACCCGACCCGCGCCGCTTGGCGCGGGTGCCCCGGCGACTTGGTCTGCTTTGTTCTGACGCTCTGATAAAAAAACAAGGAGAGATATTTTCATGAAATACGCAATACTCATAGGCGACGGAATGGCGGACGAGCCGATAGGAGAATTCGGCGGCAAGACCCCTCTTGAACAGGCAAAGACTCCAAACATGGACGCCATAGCGTCTTCCGGGGACACGGGGCTTTTTAAAAGCGTCCCGGACGGATTTCCTCCGGGAAGCGACGTCGCCAACATGAGCATATTGGGCTACGACCCGGCGGAATATTACTCGGGAAGGGCGCCGCTTGAGGCCGCGAGCATAGGGGTTAAACTCTCAAACGATGACGTCGCCTTCAGGTGCAACATGGTCTCGCTCGGCGGAAACCCCGGCGCCGAAGTAATGGCGGATTACAGCGCGGGGCAGATTTCAACTGAAGAGGGGGCCGCGTTAATAGAGGCTCTCAATAAGACTTTAGCGTCGGACGAGTTCCGCTTTTATCCGGGAAAATCTTACAGACATCTTATGGTGTGGAAGGACGGCAAAGATAAATTCACGACCATCCCGGCGCATGACGTAAGCGACAAAGAGATAAAAGAGTATCTTCCGAAGGGCGACGGCGCGAAAGCGATTTTAGCCCTCATGGAAAAATCGATGGGAGTCTTGAAAGGCCATCCGGTAAACCTTGAAAGGGCAAAGAGCGGCAAGAAGACCGCGGACTCGATATGGCTCTGGGGTCAGGGAAGGGCGCCAAAGATGCCGGCCATGAAGGAAAAATACGGCTTAGACGGAGCCATGATATCGGCAGTGGATTTAATGAACGGGCTCGGCATTTACGCCGGACTCGAGGTGATAAAGGTTCCGGGGATAACGGGTTATCTTGATAGCGACCACGACGCCACGGTGAGGTACGCCTTAAAGGCCCTCGAAACCAAGGACTTCGTCTGCGTCCACGTCGAGGCGCCGGACGAGGCAGGACATCAGGGCAATCTGAAAGACAAGATGCAGGCGATAGAGGACTTCGACGGCAAGGTCGTAGGACCGATGATGCAGGGGCTTAAGCGTTACTTCGAGCATAAGATAATGGTCATAACCGATCACCCGACCCCGGTCGCTCTTAAAACCCACACCGCCGCTCCCGTGCCATACGCCATGTATTCATGGCCGCCAAGCGAGAGAAGGGGCCTCGGATTCAACGAGAAGGACGCCAAAAAAACGGGCATCTTAAAGAGAACCCCGGAAGAACTGATGACGCTCTTTTTTGGGACGTAGAATTGATATGCGCGGGACGCCCCGATGTTACATCGTGGCGTCCCTTCTTTGATTTTCCCGCCTTACGTGCTATCCTGATAATTGAAAGATTTCCCTTTTCTTCATGCTTTATTCCGTTTAAGGAGAACTCTCTTACCAATGACATGGCTCGCGAGGCTTACGTAGCTCAGCCCTTTAGGGCTGATATATATCAGGGCTGAAGCCCTGAGCTACAAAAGACAAAAACCATGACGTCTCTTACAATCCTGAGTTTTTTCGGAAGCGTCCTTCTCATGCTCTACGGCATGAGGCTTGTCGGCGAGGGGCTTCAAAAGGCCGCCGGCGCGAAATTGCGGAGTTTTCTCCTTTCCGCGACGAGCAACAGGTTCAAGGCTCTTTTCGCGGGCGCCGCCATAACCGCCCTCATGCAGAGCTCCAGCGCCACGAGTATCATGCTTATCGGTTTCGCGGGGGCAGGGCTTGTCGGGCTTTCCGAGACAATGGGTATAATCCTCGGCGCGGACATCGGCACGACAATAACGGTTCAGCTTTTGGCGTTCAAGATATACGATTACGCCATAGCGATAGTCGGATTCGGCGTGCTTCTCAGGTTTTTGTCCTCAACGGGAAAGTTCCGTGATACCGGGCTTGCATTCATAGGATTCGGATTCGTTTTCTTAGCCTTAAAGATACTCATCGAGACATTCGCCCCTCTTGCCGCGGACCCTGATTTTTCAGGCGTAATTATCGGCCTCGGCAAAGACCCTCTGGCAGGGATAATAATATCTGCGCTTTTGACCGCGCTTTTACATTCGAGCGCCGCGACCTTGGCCCTCGCGATAACGGCGGCCCATTCGGGATTTCTTACGCTCGAGGCCGCCATGCCGATAATCCTCGGC
>JBAQMW010000222.1:0-5488 GCA_049303155.1 Thermodesulfobacteriota bacterium
CACCCATGCTTCGCATGGGTGCCCCGGCATGGGTCGGGGAATTCAGTCTTTTTTATAAATGTTTTTCCTGGATTCCCGCTCAAAAGACCGCGGGAATGACATGAATGGGCAGACCGCGTGGTGGTGGTTTTTCTCCCTCTCCCCACGGGGGAGAGGGTAGGGTGAGGGGGAGAAAGAATGAAAAGAAAAAGGAAAAACCCCTCACCTCATTCCTCTCCCCAAAGGGGAGAGGAGGTAAAAAAGACCGTGGGAATGACATGACTATTAAATTTTAGTAAGACCCCTTTTCTCTTTTTTCTCAACCCTATTCCCTGTATTCCTATCTCTCTACCCTCTACCTTTTACCCTGCCTTTTAAAGCCGCCAAAAGTCTCGAAGTCTCCGCCCGTGTCTCATCGGTAATTCCGCTTCCACCGTACCTTATCGAATTAAAAATAACCGTTAAAACCCGCGCCTCTTCGAGGCCGGTTCTTTCCGCGAATTCGAGGGGGGTTTCCGGAGGCGTTTTTTGGAAACCTCTCTTTTTTAAGGTCTTAAGCGTCTCAGCATAGAATTCCGGAGTTTTACGGCTCTTTGGCCGGGTTTTTCTAAGGCGGGACGCGAGGACGATGAGGAGCATGATTGCCGAGACGAGCAGAATAATCAAGACGGGGTTTTTCCTTGTAACGACGTCTTTGGTTCCGAGGTAGGCGAAGGCCTCTTTTAACGTCTTTTGCAGATCTCTTGCCTTTTTTTCCATTCCCATGCCGATGGAGACCTGGTCGGCGAAGGTATAGTTTATTACGTATCTCGTCCATTTCATGCGAAGCGAGTCTATCCAAAGGGATAGGTTTGAAGTAAGCGAAGGCGCCGTTCCGGCGTCGGGCGTCGGGTCGAACTGCATCCAGCCCGAGTCTTTCAAGTGAACCTCGACCCACGTGTGGGCGTCCCTTTGCCGGACTATGAAGTATCCCCCGAACGCGTTCCATTCGCCCGGCATAAAACCCGTAACGAGCCTTGCCGGCACGCCCTCTGTCCTTAGAAGCATCGCCATGGCCGTTGCGTAATGCTCGCAATAGCCGGCCTTCGAGTTAAAGAGAAAGTCTTCGATAGGCGGAACGCCGGGAGTTGTTTTGGGGTCGAGCGAGTAGGAGTAGTTCTTTTTAAGATACGCCTCGACGTCTTTCGCCTTTTCCAAGCCGTTCTTAATCCCCCCTGACCCCCCTTTCGGGGCACCCACGCCAAGCGGCGTGGGTCGGGGGGTAACCTTCGAGTTTCGCGTTATCTCGCCGGCGAGTTTAGAGATGCGTTCCATGCCTTGAGGCAAGGCGAGGTAGCGCGCCATATTTTCGTCCGGTTTTTCTTTAAAGGGTTCGACCGCCGACCAAACGGTGTATTCCACGCGGGAATAAGGTATCGAGGGGAGGTAGATTCCACCCGCGCCGTCGGTTAGGATTTTGCCGAACGTCCCCAAGAGTTTCGTCCATCGCGGCATGGCGAAGAGGGTGTCCGTTTCCAGAGGTTCGAGCGTTATGTGCTGCATTAGCATTGCCGAGCCGCCGGGCGGCTCGATGCCGGAGAAAAACATCGCACCTCTGCGCTCGGCGTTTCGCCTTTCCGGCTTGGTCTTTTTCCACCTCGTGCCGTCGTAGTAATCGAATACGCCTCCTCTTAAGCGTGGAGTGTAGCCCTTTGGCGCGGAGCCGGTTACGCGGATTCTCATGACGATTGTATCGTCGAGTTTTACCTGCCCTATGGAGCCTAAGTCAACGACGTCCGAAAAGCCGCTGACCTTTATCGTATTCAAAGTTTTGCTTTGGAAAAGGCCGGCGCTTACCCTTGGTATCACTAGAAATAGCGCGAGGGTGAGCGCTACGGAAAGCGTCGAGACAGCGAGCGTCGCAGCGAAGAATCCCTTGCCGAAAACCGAATCAGGCGCCCCGAGTTTCGTTCCGGCTTTTTCTTCAAAGTCTTTTTTTACGGTAAGTATCGCCATGGCCCATATCACGGAAGACATGAATAGCGCGAGGGCCAAGAAGAAGAGCGGGCTCACGGTCGAGGCGGCGGCCGCAAGCAGTTCGAAAAAGACGAGGGCGTAGAGGAGCGCGTAGTCTTTTCCCGTATTCAGGCCGTAGATTTTGAGTATCACTATGATGGAAATGAGTTTCGATGCCGCGCCGACTACGGATTCCGATATATAAAGATAGTCGAGCAGGAAAAAGGCGAACACGAGAATTGCCGTTGCGTTAAGCAATGTTTTGGAGAGGCGCGGTTTGGCCAGCGAGTTTATCGCGAGGCTTGCGAACGTAACCGCCCCTGCGGCGGCAAGGAACGCGCTTCCGAGTTCCTCCACGAGGCAAAGGGTTCCAAAGCCGATTGTTACGATGAGCCACGTTATGGCGGTCATGTAAGACGAAAACTTCATAAACTTCTTATTCGGGCCGAAGCCCGTCCCTTTGTCTTTTCCGGCCCTATGACGGCGAGGGCGTAGAGGAGCCTCTCCAGATGGGCCTGCCCCGATGAGCACGGGATGCCGGATGAAAGGGTTTTTAATCCGACCTCGAAGCCGAGTTTCAAGAAGTGGACGGCCATCGATGCGGCGTCGTCCACCGCCTTTTCGAAGAACTCATCGCCGTCGCCGTAGTTCTCGAGCACGATGACGGCCTTTTTTTGCCTTTCACGCTCGAACTCTTTTTGAAGCAATCGGCCGGCCTTCGCGCTCGCCTTCCAGTGTATGCGCCGGGAGTCCTCAAAGGGCTCGTAGTCTCTTATTCCGTAAAGCTGCGTGCCTTCGCCCTTTTCCGGGGCAGAGCCGCCGCGGCTGTCGTCGCCGGGAAACACGTCCGTTATTTTTAGCGGGGTTATTGACGGGTAAACTATTATTTTTTCCTCCATGTCCATTCGCCGGCCCTTCAGAAAAAAGCCGAACGGGAAACGGGTCTTAACTTTAACGGCGCGCAGCGTAAAGACGCCTCTCTTTGAAAACGCGCAGCGTGAAAAAACCTCGGAGGTCTTCCTTGCCGGAAGTTTAAGCGCGTAGGCCGGCGCGAATGACGCGCCTTCAGGCAAGACCTCTTCTATCGTGAAGGAGTAAGAATTCAGGCGTTTTTTGTTGTTTGTGACGGAATACATGAGTGCAACCGGGGAGTTCTTGTAGGCGCGGCGCGGAGCGGTCCTTTTAACCGAAATATCCCGCAGAGTGGATTCGCTCATCAAGCCGGAGATTACGATGAGCGAAAGCATCATGGCGACCACGAGATAGAGGAGGTTATTGCCGGTGTTTATCGCGGCAAAGCCTATGACGAAAAGCAGGACGATGAATCTTGCGCCCTCTTTGGTGAATTCGAGGGTGCGCGGAAAGCGGAGCATTTCCTGAATGGAACGCCGCTCAGCTTTTTTCTTGCCGAATATAAGGCTTCCTGCCATGGCGAGATAAGGCAGAGGGGCGGATATGGTGGGGCGTATGTTCATGACTTTTGGCAGCCTGATTGCAGGGGTGTCCCTTGCACCCGAATTAAAAGCAAAATCAAAAATCAAAGCATGTCCCGGCAGGCTTTAAGCAGGGAGTCAAAATTTCGGTATTCTTTTTTTATAAAAAGCAAACCTTACTTTTGATTTTTGATATTTAATTTTTGATATTTTACTAAGGCGCCGGCACGCTTCCGAGGATTTCTTTCACTATGAGGCTTCCGCTTGCTGCCATGTCCGGGTCGGTCTCGCGGCCCATCGGTATTATCCTGTGCGAGAGCGATGGCACGGCGGCCTTTTTAACGTCGTCCGGTATGCAGTATGTCCTTTTGTTTATGAGGGCGATGGCCTTGGCGACCTTGCAAAAACTCATGGCGCCGCGCGTGCTTACTCCGAGCCTTACGTCGCTCCTTATCCGGGTTTCCCTTACGAGCCTTACGATATAGGCAACGATAGTTTCGTCGAGCCGCACCTTTTCCGCTTCGTTTTGAAGCAGGGTGACCTCGGTCGTTGAAAGCACGGGGGTAAGCCTCGAAGGAAGGAGCGCTTCAGGGGATAGGCCGACGAGGCTTTTTTCGGTTTCTTCGTCTGGGTATCCCATGCGGAGCGATACAGCGAACCTGTCCAACTGGGATTCCGGCAAAGGAAAAGTGCCGGAGTATTCCACGGGGTTTTGCGTCGCGAGGAGCATGAAAGGCTCCGGAAGGAGGTAGGTGAAGTTTTCCACGGAGACCTGTTTTTCGTTCATGGCCTCGAGGAGCGCGCTCTGGGTCTTGGGCGTGGCCCTGTTTATTTCGTCCGCGAGGACGATATTCGCGAATATCGGGCCGTGCCTGAACTCGAACGTCCGCGTTACTTCGTTATAGACCGTAACGCCTATTACGTCGGACGGCATGAGGTCGCTCGTGAATTGTATCCTCCGGAAGGTTGCGTCTATGGTTTTTGCCAGGGCGAAGGCGAGGGTGGTTTTGCCTACGCCCGGGACGTCTTCTATGAGAAGATGGCCTTTGCTTAAAAGAGCGGCTATGCTGAGCTCTATTACCTCGTCCTTGCCGCGGATTATTGATTCGAGGTTTTTCTTTACAGCGGCAATCTTGTCGAAAACTTCATTTTCACGCATATATTTTAATTTTAGCAGATTACAAGGTTTATGGCAAACGGCGTTCGGGAAAACAGGGATATTGGCGTCTCTGTTTTTTTCCTTGAAAAAGCGGCGGTATTATGGTAAAAAATTCTACTTAACTACGCACGCGCCGCTTTTCATGAATCCGGCGGTGTCCCCGAAGGGGATTCCGGAGCTACGGGCGCGGAGGAAAAAACCAAAAAAAAGGAGGAAACAAAGGCAATGGCTTATCTTACCATGAAACAACTTCTTGAGGCGGGCGTGCACTTCGGGCACCAGACCAAGAGGTGGAATCCGAAGATGAAGCAGTATATCTTCGGAGCGAGAAACGGGATATATATCATAGACCTCCAGCAGACGGTAAAGATGTTCAAGGTGGGGCACGACCTTATAAAGGACGTGGCATCGAAAGGCAAGAGGGTGCTCTTCGTAGGCACAAAGAAGCAGGCCCAGAGCGCCATCGTGCAGGCCGCGCAAAAATGCGGGATGGATTACGTGAATCACCGCTGGCTCGGAGGGCTTCTTACCAATTTCGCAACCATCAAAAAGGGCGTAAGCAGGTTCAAGGAGCTCGAGGCCATAAAGGCGGCGACAGGGCCGACCACCTCCTACACGAAGAAAGAACTCACGGTGCTCGAAAAGGAGAGGGCGAGGCTTGAGCGCAATATCGGCGGAATCAGCAACATGAACGGCATTCCGGGCGCGATATTCGTCGTTGATTCAAAGAAAGAAACCATAGCCATTAAAGAAGCGAGACGTCTCGGCGTGCCGGTCGTGGCGATAGTCGATACGAACTGCGATCCGGACGAGGTTGATTACATAATCCCCGGCAATGACGACGCCATAAGGGCGATAGAACTTTTCTCCAATTCGATGGCCGATGCTTGCATAGACGGAAGAGCCGCCTACGAGTTGTCCT
>JBAQMW010000223.1:0-5123 GCA_049303155.1 Thermodesulfobacteriota bacterium
ACATGTATCAGGGCTAAAGCCCTGAGCTACGGAAAAAGGGCGGGGAACCCATCCGGAGGATGGGTCGTGGAGGGATTTGCGGCCGTGTATAGGGGAAAGATTAAAAAGATTCATTTCGTCGGCATCGGCGGAAGCGGCATGAGCGGTATTGCCGAGGTGCTCATAAACATGGGCTACGTTGTGTCGGGAAGCGACATGAAGGAAAACGACGCCGTGAAAAGGCTTAAAGGCCTTGGCGCAACGGTTTTTATCGGGCATACGAAAGAAAATGTTCACGGAGCGGATTGCGTGGTTTATTCCTCGGCAGTCAAGAGGGATAACCCCGAGCTGACGGAGGCGAGGCTTCGCCAAACGCCCATAATACCGAGGGCCGAGATGCTTGCCGAACTCATGCGCATGAAATACGGAGTGGCCGTGGCAGGCACGCACGGAAAGACCACGACGACCTCCATGATAGCCGCGGTCTTGGCGCACGCCGGACTCGACCCGACGGTCGTAACCGGAGGGAAGCTCAATTCTCTCGGAACGAACGCGAAGCTCGGAGGCGGAGACGTCTTGGTGGCAGAGGCGGACGAAAGCGACGGGAGTTTCCTTAAACTCTCTCCCATAGTAGCCGTCGTAACCAACATTGACAGGGAACACATGGACCATTACAGCGACATGGACGAGGTGAGAGAGGCGTATCTCAACTTCGTGAACAAGGTTCCGTTTTACGGGTGTGCCGTAGTGTGCCTCGACCACCCGGTGATACAGGACATGATACCAGGCATAACGAGGCGCTGCATGACTTACGGCCTTTCGGCGCAGGCCGACGTCCACGCCGGAGGCATAGAGCAATCGGGCGGGAAGTCAATTTTCGAGGCAGTAGTCTCAGGGCAGGCAATCGGTAAAATCGAGATACACGTTCCCGGCGTGCATAATGTAACGAACGCCTTGGCGGCCGTGGCCGTAGGGAGGGAGCTTGCCATACCGGACGGCAAGATAATCGAGGGGCTTTCGTCCTTTAAAGGGGTAGAGCGCAGGTTTCAGATAAAGGGAGCGGCCGGAGGCGTAACCGTAATAGACGATTACGGGCATCACCCGGTCGAGATAAAGGCAGTCTTGAGGGCTCTGAAGGACGGCTGGAGAAGAAGGTCGGTCGTGGTGTTTCAGCCGCACAGATACTCGCGCACGAAGGATCTGTTTAAGGAATTCATATCGGCCTTTAACGACGCGGACGTGGTTTTCCTTACCGACGTCTACGCGGCAGGGGAGGAAAAGATATTCGGAGTCGGCTCCGACACTCTTTTTGAGGCCATGAAAGAGCACGGCAACAGAAATGTATTCTATGTTCCGGATTTAAAAGATGTGCCGGGAAAGGTCGAAGCGATTTTAAAGCCCGGAGACATGGTCATAACGCTTGGCGCCGGGGACGTGTGGAAGGCCGGGGAGAGGCTCGTGGGGCTCCTTAAGGATAAATACAGTTCGTAGCTCAGGGCTTTAGCCCTGATATAAATATATATTTTCTTTTGTATCAGCCCCGTTGTCATTGTGAGGGCTGGGATCCATCCGAAGGAACGGAAGGCAATGGCGGAGCAGTTCAAATTATTTCAAATCGAGAGGTTCAAGGGCAAGGCGCTCTTTAACGTGCCCATGAGCCGCTATACCTCCTTGAAGATAGGCGGTAACGCGGACTGCATGGCCTTCCCCAAGGACGAAGCGGATTTGAGGGACATACTTTCCTTCGCAGCCTCGAAGAATTTTCCCGTGCATCTCATAGGGGCGGGGACGAATCTTCTCGTAAGGGACGGCGGCATAAGGGGAGTCGTGGTGAACATGAGCGAGGGATTTTCGGACATCAATTGGACGGGAGAGGACAGCTGCGTCGCGGGTTCGGGGCTTCGGCTCGCGGAACTTTTGAACGCGGCCAAGGCCAAGGGCCTCGGCGGGCTTGAGTTCGCCTGCGGCATTCCGGGAACAATCGGAGGGGCGGTCATAATGAACGCCGGGGCCTACGGCGGAGAGATGAAAGACGCGGTCGAGGGGATTGAAATTCTTACCTCCAAACTAAAAAGGGGTTTTCTCTCGAAGGGAGAGCTCAAGTTTTCGTACAGGCGTTCTGAAATGCCTCAGGGCGCGATAATCCTCCGGGCGCACATGAGGTTTGAAAAAAAGACCCAAATCGAAGTGGAAGACAAGATGAAGGAGTTCAGGAAAAAAAGAGAGGCCACTATGGCCATAAAGTTTCCGAACGCCGGGTCTGCCTTTAAAAACCCCGAAGGCAATTTCGCGGGAAGACTCATAGACGAGGCCGGCCTTAAGGGGAAAAAAATCGGAGGAGCCGCCATATCCGATATTCACGCGAACTATATCGTAAATACAGGCAACGCCACGGCAAGGGACGTTTTGTCGCTCATGGCGCTCATAAGGGATACTGTTCACGGAAATACGGGACGCGTGCTCGAGCCTGAGATAAAGGTCATTGGAGAGGATTGAGGGGACTGTCCCAGATTTACGGACGGAGCGAAGCGGAGTCGTAGAATCGGGACTGTCCCCGGAGTAGAACCTGGGAGAGGATTAGGCATAAGGCATGGACGTCCGTGAGATTGAAGAAAAAAAGGCTCTCTTCAAAACCAAGAATATAGGCGTCCTCATGGGAGGATTGTCCGAGGAGAGGGATATTTCCCTCCGGAGCGGAGAGTGCGTGGCGAACGCCCTTTCCGAAAAGGGCTATAAGGCGATTCGCATAGACGTTGGGAGAGACGTCGCCAAAAAACTCGTTCAAGAGGCGATAGACGTCGCTTATGTAGCCTTGCACGGCGAGTATGGAGAAGACGGCTGCATACAGGGGCTTCTTGAGATTATGGGAATACCGTACACAGGCTCCGGCGTTTTGGCGAGCGCGCTGGCAATGGACAAGGCCGCGGCAAAGGCCTCTTTCGCCCTCTACGGCATATCTACTCCGGAGTACGTTGAATTGCGGAACTGTGAGATGTCCGAACCTAACATGAAGCTTCCGTGGATAGTGAAGCCGTCCTCACAGGGCTCCACCATCGGGGTAACCCTTGTCGAGCGGGCGGAATTTTATCCGGATGCCTTAAAAGAGGCTTACAAGCACGGCGACGCCGTGCTTGTCGAGAGGTTCATCGAGGGAAGAGAGCTTACGGTTGCGATACTCGCGGGGCGGGTATTCCCTCCGGTGGAGATAATTCCGAAGGGCGCGGCCATATACGATTTTAAGTCCAAGTACGTGAAAGGCATGACGGAGTTCAAGACGCCGGCCGAACTTGACGGTATCGAGTTGCTGGAGGTGGAAAGCGCTGCGGCCGCGGCATACGGAAGAACGGGCTGCGAAGGGCCGGCGAGGGTTGACGTCATTCTTTCGAAGGAAGGGATTCCTTACGTGCTTGAGGTGAATACCGTCCCGGGCATGACGGACGTAAGTCTTTTTCCGAGGGCCGCCGCCGCGGACGGAGTCGAGTTTCCTTCCCTAATCGAGGAGATACTCCTTACCGCGAGGCTTAAAAAGAAACACGCTTAGGGGACTGTCCCCGGAATTATGGAAAATGGAAGAAGTAGTTTTGTCTTTTTATTCCCTCTCCCTTGATGGGAGAGGGTAGGGTGAGGGTGAAAAAAAGCGATGTTTAAAGGTAGTAAGATAAAAGCCAATAAGAGGCGGCGCGAGCCGCTCACGAGAAAACACAAGGGCAAGATTGCATTTTTAGCCAAGGCGTTCGCCGTGGTAACGGTCTTTTCGCTTTTCGCTGTCGCGTCATGGCGGTTTTATCACGAACTCTTGCGCAGTCCTTCTTTGGAGATAAAGACGATAAACATAGACGGAAAATTCAGGGTAAGCGTCGAAGAGATAATGGAATTAACCGGCGTGCATATCGGCAAAAACATCCTTAGCGTAAGGCCCTTTAGCGCGGAGAAGGCCCTTAAGACCCACCCCTTTGTCGAGGAGGCGAATGTAAAGATAATATTGCCGAGGACGATAAACATAGCCTTGAAAGAGAGGGAGCCCGCGCTTCTTGTGAACCTCGACGGGCTTTACGTGATGGACAAAAAAGGGGTTCTCTTCAAGAAATATTCGCCGGAGGATTCTATTGACGTTCCTGTCGTTACCGGGCTCGACGATTTCGGGGGCGACATGGAGCCTATCTTCAAGGCAGGGCTTTTCCCGCTGCTCGCGGCGCTTAACGAATCCCCGGTCTTGGTTCAGTTCGGGGTTTCCGAGATAAACGCCAATCCTGCTTATGGTTTTACGATAACGACGGTCGCCGGAGGCGTCAGGGTGCGCGTCGGCAAGGACGGTTTCGGCGCAAGGCTCAATGATTTGGACAAGATAATATCGGGAAGGGCCGCCGGGTTTGCCGGGCTTGAGTCAATAGACCTCACGGGCGAGCGCGGCGTCGTGGTCAGATTCCTCGCAACCTCAACCTTAAAAAGGGGGAATACGTAGATGGCGAAGAGAGAAAATATTATAGTCGGGCTCGATATCGGCACCACAAAGATATGCGTGATAGTCGGGGAAGCGACCAAGGACGGCATAGAAGTGGTAGGCGTCGGAACCCATCCTTCGAGGGGGCTCAGGAAAGGGGTCGTCGTCAACATAGATACCACGGTCGAGTCCATAAAGAAGGCGGTCGAGGAAGCGGAGCTCATGGCCGGGTGCGAGATAAACCGCGTCTATACCGGCATCTCCGGCGGGCACATAAAGACCTTCAACAGTCACGGCGTCATAGCGGTAAAGGACGGCGAGATAACCAAATCCGACGTGGACCGTGTCATCGAGGCGGCGCAGGCCATTCCGATTCCGCCCGACAGGGAAATCATACACGTCATACCGCAGGAATATTTGATAGACGACCAGGGCGGCATACAGGAGCCGCTCGGCATGAACGGCATAAGGCTCGAGGTCAAGGTTCACATAGTAACGGCCGCGATGACCTCGGCGCAAAATATCGTGAAGTGCGCGAATAAGGCGGGGCTTGACGTGGCTGACATAGCGCTTCAGCAGTTGGCGTCGAGCGAGGCAGTATTGACGCAGGACGAAAGAGAACTCGGAGTGGCGCTCCTCGACATAGGCGGCGGCACGACCTACATAGCGGTATTCCACGGCGGAAACATAAAGTACACGACCA
>JBAQMW010000224.1:0-2715 GCA_049303155.1 Thermodesulfobacteriota bacterium
GTCGTGAAGTGGGCGTTGCCCTTGCCTCCCCTTCCGGCCTTAGCCAGAATCCACTCTTCCCCGTCTTTCGTGAGGTCGCAGAGCACGTCCCCTGTGGACAAGTCTTTAATGATTGTTCCGATCGGCACCTTTATGACAACAGGCATGCCGTTTTTGCCGTGGCAGCCGCTGCCCATGCCGTGCTCGCCTCTTTCGCCTTTATAGTGCCTGCGGTATCTCAGGTCTATAAGGCTCGTCATGCGAGCCTCGGCTCTTACCAAGACGTCTCCGCCCCTGCCGCCGTTTCCGCCGTCGGGACCGCCCTTAGGGACGTACTTCTCCCTGCGGAAACTTATGCAGCCCCTTCCGCCGTCTCCGGCATTTACATGTATTTTGGCTTCGTCTATGAAGTTCATGGATTAAAAATAAAAAAGGGCGAATCATGAGTTAAACTCTTTTCGCCCTTCTTGAAAATAAGTTTAGTTGAAGACTGATTGCCCTGATTATTCAGCGGCAGGAAGAACGTTTACGAACTTTTTATCGCCGCTCGCCTTATAATTCACTATGCCGTTCACCTTCGAGAAAAGCGTAAAGTCCCTGCCAAGCCCGACGTTCTGCCCCGGGTGGATTCTGGTGCCTACCTGACGGACAAGTATGGAACCGGCGTTCACGACTTCCCCGCCGTAGCGCTTTATGCCGCGCCTTTGCGAATTGCTGTCTCTGCCGTTTCTGGAACTTCCGCCGGCCTTTTTATGAGCCATTTTCCGTTACCCCCTTAATCCCCTCTGTCTCCCCTTTGTAAAAGGGGAGAATTTTTATGCCTTTATCTCTTTTACCTTGATGCTCGTGAAAAACTGCCTGTGCCCCTGCTTCTTGGAATAGCCCTTCCTTCTCTTCTTCTTGAAAAGAAGAACCTTCTTGTCTTTTCCCTGGGCAAGTATCTCGCAGAGAACCTTCGCGTTATCCACCGCCGGGGCGCCTATTTTTACGGCCTCTCCCTCTCCTACGGCCAAAACGTCCTTAATCTCGATTGTAGAGCCCTTGTCTCCCTCGAGTTTTTCAACCCTCAAGGTGTCGCCTTCTTTTACCCTGTACTGCTTGCCGCCTGTCTTTATAACCGCGTACATATGCCCAAACCTCCGTTATTTCGGAAAAAGATATATTAATAATTCCACCGCCTTATGTCAAGAGATTTGTTTGGGCCAAAGGAACCGAAATGTCTTGCTGTTTTTTTGTAGCTCAGGGCTTTAGCCCTGATACCGGTCAACCCTAAAGGGTTGAGTTACGCAACCCTGCCTTATCCTCTCCCCTTCACGACCGCTCTTGCGAGATAATAAAGCGATATGAAAACGCCGGTAAGCACGAGTATCATGCTCGAACCGGCGCTCAACATTACCGAGGCCTCGGAGGCGTCGGCCCCCATGGAGGTAGTCCTAAAGCCCATGATTATCCAGTTCATGGGATAAAAAAGCCCTCCCATTGCGGTAAAGACAGAGCCTATCGTCTTTAGCCTTAAAGGCGCGTCAAGCGAGGCCAACAAGAACGCTATCACGATAGAGAGGATGCCAAGCCCCATTGCGTGGAGATGCCCCCTCACAAGCCTCTTGTGCGCGATCTCCATCAAGGGGTCGTCGTGAAGGGATTTGCTTTCAGGCAAAAACGCCTCTTCTTTCGCGCCGCCGTGCTTATGAGCGCTCCCGGCCCGCTTGTTCATCTTGCCGTCGTGCATCTCTTCTTTCATGCCGGCCGTATCGTGATGGCCTTGCGAGCCGGTATCGCTCATGACGAACTTCGCCTTTAGCGCGACAAGGTCTGCTTCAAACGAGGCGTGGAGTCTATCGTGCTGGGTTACTACGAAAAACGCCCACCCTATCCCGAAGATAATCGTAACAAGCCCTATGAGAATCCCAATGCTAACAGGCCTTAATCTCTCGTCCATCTGTATTATAACCTCCGTTCGTCTCGCTATTTGGTATATGACGTAATTCTATTCTACATAAAGTAGAATGTCAATGAGATTTAGCCGCACCCTTTAATTCTGATTATCCATTCTTAAATGCATGCTTGCCCTGTATATCACATAAAAGGCCGAGCGGAGGAATACGCCTGCTATAAACAACCCGATTATGATATCCGGCAGACCTGAGCCTGTAAGCCATACAAAGGCTGCCGCCAGAAGAACGGATGTATTGGCTATTATGTCATTGCGCGAACACAGCCAAACGGATTTCATATTGATGTCGTCGCTCTTGTGTCGCCACAATAAAATAAGGCAGACTGAATTGGCCAGCAAGGCTACGACGCCAATTACGCCCATGGTTTCGGCAACAGGAAAGACAGGGTATATAATCTTATATACGGCCTCGCCCAAAACGAAGATTCCGAAAACTGCCATTATAGAGCCTTTAAACAGGGCTGAAATTGCCTGCCACCTGGCTCCTTTAGCCAAAACGTAGAGAGAAAACCCGTATACCAGGGCATCTCCGAGCATATCCAGAGAATCAGCTAACAGCGCCGTGGAATGCGCCGCGAGTCCGGCATAAGCCTCTACCACAAACATTACGGCATTGATGACCAGCACAATCTTTAGAACCGAGCCTTGCCTGCCCCTGAGGGCTTCAATCTCGCAGGCCTTATCGCTACAACAGTCGCTCATTGACCGCTCTTTGCCCCCTCACCCTACCCTCTCCCCATTGGGGAGAGGAAAATAAAAACCACCCCGCGGGTCTTATTATC
>JBAQMW010000225.1:0-1613 GCA_049303155.1 Thermodesulfobacteriota bacterium
GTTCAGGTTATAAACCTGAACCCGCAGGAGGTTAGCCTTGGAAAGAACTTTTTCGCCTTGCCGCATTCTTTTCTTAATCGTGTTTTTCGCCTTTATTGTCCGCCTCTTCGTCGCGGTGAATACGGAGGTAGTCTCCGCTGACAGCGTCGAGTATATCAGGCTCGCGAAGGCGTTCGCGTCAGGCGATTACATGGGCGCCTTGGACGTCAGGCGTCCGCCCCTTTATCCCGTGCTCATAGGGCTCGCGTCATTTGTCGCGCCGGACTTTGAACTTGCCGGAAGGCTTGTTTCTCTTGTCTTCGGCGTTCTTACCGTGGCGATGGTTTATCTTTTGAGTAGAAGGGTCTTTAACGAAAAGACCGCTCTTATCGCCTCCGCTTTCGCCGCAGTGCATCCTTACATGCTTCGTTACTCGGGGGACGTCCTCACCGAGACGCTTTATTATTTCCTCGTTGCCTCCGTTGCGTTCCTCGGGCTTAAGGCGGTTATTGAAAAAAGCCTGCTATTTATGTTTCTGGCCGGAATAGCAGGGGCCTTCGCTTATATGACCAAACCGGCCGGGCTTATAGCGCTTATGGCGATAACGCTTTTCGCGGCTTTTGAAAGGCCGGGCAGGATTATCGCCGAGAGGCGTCAAAGGCTTATTCTCCTCTTTTCTTTATGGGCTATATTTATTATAATGGCGTTGCCGTATCTTATTTTTATTTACCGCGCCACGGGCGCGGTAGAGATTACGGGAAAGCTTTCCTCCACGGATTTTCTGTCTCTCGCCTTCGGCGGGTTCATGGAAGAAGGCAACGCCTTGATGTTCGTAAGGCATTTCCCGGAGGCGTGGAGTTACCCGTTCTTCGCGCTTTTTTTGCTGTATATCTTCAAGCGGCGAAAAGCCGGTTTCGAACGGGAAGAGAAGTTTCTTTTATTTCTGGCGGCGTTTTACTGGCTTGTGTGCCTTTTGGTTCTTCCGAGGAGAAGATACCTCGTCCACATGATGCCGCTCGTGCTTGTGTTTTCCGCGCAAGGCGCGATATATTTTATTGAATGGCTCAAGGCAATATTTAAGGAACGCCTTCGCTCTGTTGTAACCGCGCTCGCCGTAGTCCTGGCAGCGGCGGAGATTTTGATTGGCACGGCTTCCTTGACTCATCAAAGGGTGGCGGAGAAGGCGGCCGGACTTTACATAAAAGAATCCATCGGCCCGGGGATTGCCATATTATCCAGAAAGCCGATAGTGGTATTTTACGCCGAAGGGAAACACGTCCCCATGCCGAGGGACAAGTTGTTCACGTTAAAGGAATTCTTTGACTATGGGAGAGAAAATTCGGTTGCCTATCTCGCTGATTACAGGACAGGGGTCAGGGATTCAATCGTGGATTTCAAAGACGACGCCTTCGAGGAGGTAAAATCCTTCAACGACGGCGACGGGAAGGAATTCGTGATATACAGGCTTCCGTACGAGGCGCTTCGGTAAGGCAGGCCATGCATGGCAACGGGGAAACCGGCGATTTGCCCGCCATGCTTCGTTATCGGCGCGTTTTTGCTACTCGGCGTATAAACATATACGCCTGCGTTGCAAAAACGGCCTCTGCCTCGCCTGACGGGCAACTTGCCGGTTT
>JBAQMW010000226.1:0-2023 GCA_049303155.1 Thermodesulfobacteriota bacterium
GTCCACCCCTATCTGAGGCTGCACGCCGACTTGATTAAACTCCTCCATAACCATCTCTATCGGGTCTTCTATGGTAACGATGTTCACCTCAGGGGTCGAAAGGTACTTCAAGGCGGAATAAAGAGTAGTGGTTTTTCCGCTTCCGGTCGGGCCGGTAACGAGTATTACGCCGGTTGTTCTCTTGAGATAGGAGTTGAAGACCTCGAACTCCCTTTCATAAAACCCGATGTCCTTGAGTTCTTGAAAAAGTATCTCCGGGTCGAAGATACGCATGACTATCTTTTCCCCGAAGGCGACCGGCATGGTGGATATCCTTAATTCAATCTCGCGTCCCTTGAAATCCGTCTTTATGCGGCCGTCCTGCGGCTTTCTTTTTTCCGCTATGTCCATCCGGGACAGCATCTTTATCCTCGACACCACGGAGGGATGCACTGCCTTGGGAATGGTATGTATATAATGAAGCACCCCGTCTATCCTGAGCCTGACCACGGATTTATCCCTCTTAGGCTCTATGTGTATGTCGCTCGCCCTCTGGTCGTAGGCATAACGGAGAAGGTACTCGACGGCATTCACGACGTGCTGGTCCGTGGCCTCTATCTCGCCTTGCCCCTTGAGTTTTACGTATTGCTCCAAGTTGCTCAGGTCTATGCCGCCGCCCATCTCCTTTTGCGCGGCTATCATCGAATGGCGGAATCCGTAAAACTCCCTCACTATCCTCAAGATATCGGACTTCGAGGAAAGCACGAGTTTGAATTTGATTTTAGTGGTGCGCTTAAGATTTTCTATGGCTTCCATGTCGAACGGATCTGCAACTGCCACGGTCAAAACCCCGTCCTTTTCCTCCACAGGCACAATAAGATGGCGCTGCGCAAAGGGGCGCGGTATGTGGGATGTAACCATATCGAGGTCTAACTTTAGGGGGTCTATCTTTACGTAAGGGATATTGATTTCTTTGGCGATGGTTTCGGTGATTACGTCTTCAGTGAGGAGCTTGCCGTTGGAATCGGGTATCTCGAAGTTGAACGACGCTATGACCTCCGGCGGCGAAACCGACTCTATTGAAACCGGAACAGAAACCCTCCGTCTCGATAAAATCCCTTCCTGAAGTTTTGAAAGCCGGGCGCGCTGACTATCGCCTCTTACCATTATCTCTGTTCTGTCCTCGCGCGAGAGGAGATTTTTTTTCAGAAGAAGGTCGGCCAGATTTTCAACGGTGAGGGTCTTTTTTTCCGCGCCGGGATTAGCCATGGCCGATGTCGTCCTCCTTTTTCTTTTCCGCGCCGCCTGTTTTTTCGAGTATGGCGTCGAGGAGTTTATTGGTTTTTTCGAGTTCTTTCTTAAGCCCCTTCATCTCTTCTTTCATGGCGAAGACGGAAAACGGCATCGCTATCCAGAGGACTAACACTATGCCCCCGGCTGCGAGGAAAAAAAATATGAGCGCGGTCAGAAAAGTCATGGGCTGGGACTCTATGATTAAACCCCCTTCAATGCGTTAAGCCTTGAGGCCAGATTTTCTTCCTTTACCTTTTCCTGCGCCCCGGTCAACATGTCCTTCACCGTAACGACGCCTTCCGCGAGTTCGTCGCCGCCGATTACGAGGGTAAACCTCGCGCCCGTTTTATCCGAGCGTTTAAAGGCGTCCTTGAGGCCGCCTCTCCGGTAATCCACTATAACGCTTTCTCCCTTTTCCCTCAAGAACGAGGCGAGAGCAAAACCTTTTTTTTCCGCCTCCTCGCCCATGAAAACGCAATACACGATAGACCTTTCCAAGGCGCGGCCTGTTGCGGCGAAAAGCGCGGCCAATCTTTCCATGCCCATTGCAAAACCGAAGCACGGGGTCTTCGGGCCTCCGAGCTCTTTTACGAGCCCGTCATAGCGGCCTCCTGCCGCAACCGCATTTTGGCTTCCGAGGCCGTCCTTCGCCAAAACCTCAAAGGTGGTACGGGTATAATAATCGAGCCCCCTCACCATCTTCGGGTTTATCTTAAACGAAACGCCAAACGCGTCGAGCCCTGTCTTAAGC
>JBAQMW010000227.1:0-2513 GCA_049303155.1 Thermodesulfobacteriota bacterium
CTAATATACACGGGTGAGGGGTTTGTACTGCTTTTGCGGGAGCAGGTTTGCAACCTGCTCCTCTAAGTTCGTGATTGCTCTATACGAAATATTTGGTTCAGGTTATAAACCTGAACCCGCGGGGTGAGGGGTTTCAAATTCTTATCCCCAAAGAGGAAAGGCCGTACCCCCTGCCTAAAAGCCCCTTAAGAAAACGGTCTATCCCCTGCCTGTCCTTTTTCCTTAAAAGCGCGAAAAAGACCGGATTCATGAACTTCGCGTATATCCCTACTTTTTTATCATTTTTCAAGCTTTGTTTCAATAACTTATTCCTTACCGCGCCTATTATATTTACGAGGACTCCGAACTCGCGTGGAATCACTTCATCGAGAAAAAGCCGGAGTGTCTTCGCAAAATACGGGCTTTTGCCCGATGTTGATATCGCTATCATGAGTTCGCCTCTTTTGACTATGGCAGGCACGATGAACGTGCAAAGCGTTGGATTGTCAACCACGTTAAGAGGTATCCTGAGTTTTTTGGCCTCTTTACCGGCTTCTTTGTTTGCCTTTAGCGAGGAAGCCGCGCTTATAACGAGGGAAAAGCCTTTAATGTCTCCGGCCTTATAAACCCTTTTTATATGGCGGATTTTTTTGGTTTTAACGAGTTTTTTAAGCGCGTCAGTAAGCTCAGGGCTTACGACAGTAACTTTCGCCTTGGCCTCGAGAAGGCTCAAGACCTTCCTTTCGGCCACCTCCCCGCCGCCTACGACAAGGCAGGGGGTTTTCTCTATATTGAGGAATATGGGGTAAAGGGACATGAAAAGACCATAGCACTGACTTTCATTGCTGTCAAAGCGTTTTTGGCGGGACAACTACCTCTCTCCATTTGGCAAGAAATGCTCCACCCTTCTTTAAGGCGGGTTAGTGAGATATAGGGCAGGGCTTATGATGAATTTTCTCGCCTTATTCCCTCCCCCGGCGTTACGCCGTGGGAGGCCGGAGCGTTCAGAGAAGCCTGCGCGACGGAAAACTGGGAAGTAGGGGGTATAGGTATTTTGAAATGCTCTTTTAAGGAAGAAGGAAGATTTTTTTCAGGAAAGATGTCCTTGCATAAAAAGCCCGTGACGTGCTTCCGTGCCCCGGCCCTTTGGTTCGTGGTTGAATAAAAACACCCATTTTGCCGGTTAAGGCGGAAAAACCTTTTGTGATAATCGTATTTCGTGTCAATACATAATCCGCTTTTACCTGATTGTAAATTTCCGGATTGTCTAAATCAAAAGTCTTTACGGCGTAGAGAGGCGACTCTATCTCGGTAAGGTTTTCCCAAATCCTTGCCGGAATAACCATTTTTTTCATCTTCGTCAGCAAGTGACTATCTTCAAACTTTGTTCTGCTTACGTTATAAGGATCGATCATCGTTATAGCCATAGTTTCTTTAACAGTTAACTCTCCGCTCTTGAGATGTTTTAAAGAGATTGTCTTTAGTTCCCAAGAGCCGAAGTTCGGCGATTGCGAAGAATTTAAAGGCAACCCCAAGTAGCGTTCGATAACATGCCCTGCCCAGCCTTTATTCTTTTTGCCATTTTTAAAGACGGTTACTTCATACTTGTCGGCAAGTTTTCTAAGATCTTGCCCGATAAGTTTGGATATCTTCTTCATGGCTTCTTGCCGTTCCATAATAACTCCGCACACGTGGCTTAAATGCCTGACGCTACCTTTTCCAAATCTAACAAATCCGGTTTTTTTATCGCTTCGTGCAGCCGTCTTTTAGATAGATTCAGATATTCTTCCTCAAGGTCTATGCCAACATATTTTCTATTTAAGATGGCCGCGGCCACTCCGGTCGTTGAGCTTCCGCAAAAAGGGTCTAAAACCAAGTCTCCCTCTTTCGTAGAAGCAAGTACTATCCTTTTTAAGAGTTCCAATGGCTTCTGGGTCGGGTGTTTGCCGAATTTCTTTTCTTCCTTTTGAGTGGATCCCATTTCCCAGACATTTCTCATCTGCTTGTCTTGATTTATTTTTTTCATTGATTGATAATCAAAATAGTGCTTGCTCTGTTTGTTCTTTGCGGCCCACAAAACTATTTCAGTTGAATGAGTGAAGTAACGGCAAGAAAGATTCGGCGGGGCGTTACGCTTATACCAGACTATGTCATTTAAGACTTTGTAGCCGAGTTCCTGCATGGCAAAACCGATAGAATAAATAATGTGCGTTGTGCCGGAAACCCAGATAGTTCCGTTTGGCCTCAATACGCGCTGGCAAGCCTTAAGCCATTCGAGGTTGAATTTATGATTTTCCGCAACGCCCTTTGATTTGTCCCATTTGCCTTTATTGACCGAGACCATCTTCCCCGCGTGGCAGGTGATTCCGCCGTTCGACAGAAAATACGGCGGGTCGGCGAATATCATGTCAACTGAGTTTTCCCTTGCGCGGTTTAATATCTCCACGCAGTCGCCTTTCAGCAGGCGCACGTTGTGCGCCGGGTCGTTATAATATACGGAATACGGTTTTGCGTTGCCGTAAGAAGCCTTATCT
>JBAQMW010000228.1:0-1926 GCA_049303155.1 Thermodesulfobacteriota bacterium
AGGCCAAAAAAGCCGGGGCCTCGATAGTAAAGATAGCGGCATTCGTAAAAAAGCAAGAAGACTTGAGAACCCTTCTTTCGGTTCTCCTTAAAGAAAAAGACTCCATCGTGATAGGCATGGGCGAAAAGGGCGTAAGCTCGAGGGTATTCTTTCCTTTAGCAGGGTCTCTCATAACTTACGGCTCGATTGACCGTAAAACCGCTCCGGGACAACTCTCTCTCAAGGAACTAAAAGGGCTGATTTCACGCTTCGGGTAAGATTAAAAACTTTCTGATGTAGCTTTTCTTTTGATGTAGCTCAGCCCTTTAGGGCTGATATAAAAAGAAATATGTTCATATCAGGGCTAAAGCCCTGAGCTACAAAAAATATGCAACTCATCGCTTCGGATTACGAAAAACAAAGACTCTGTAACTCAGCCCTTTAGGGCTAATACACATCAGGGCTAAAGCCCTGAGCTACGGATAAGAATAAAACCTTCGGAGGTTTTTGAAAAATGGGAGTAAGGATCGCAATAAACGGCTTCGGCAGAATCGGCAGGAACGTGCTTCGCGCCGTTACTAACGACAAGGAGATAGACGTCGTCGCCATAAACGACATAACCGACACCAAGACCCTCGCGCATCTCCTGAAGTACGATTCCATATACGGCAGGTTCGACGGCTCTGTCGAGGCCGCTTCCGACGGCATAGCAGTCAACGGGAAAAAGATTAAAGTAACGGCCGAGAGAGACCCGTCTAAGCTCCCGTGGAAAGAACTCAACGTTGACATAGCGCTCGAATGCACGGGCCTTTTCACGTCAAGGGACAAGGCGAAGGGACACATAGACGCCGGAGCGAAAAAGGTCATAATATCGGCCCCGGCAAAGGACGAAGACATTACCGTTTGCATGGGCGTGAACCACACCCTCTACGACCCTAAAAAGCACCACGTCATCTCTAACGCCTCCTGCACCACGAACTGCCTCGCGCCGATGGCAAAGGTGCTTCACCAAAACTTCGTCATAAAAAAAGGATTCATGACGACTATCCACGCCTACACTAACGACCAGAATATCCTCGACCTGCCGCACAAGGACTTGAGAAGAGCGAGGGCTACCGCTCTTTCCATGATACCCACGACAACCGGCGCGGCCAAGGCCGTTGGACTCGTACTGCCGGAACTCAAGGGAAAGCTCGACGGCATATCGATAAGGGTGCCTGTGGCGACCGTATCGCTCGTGGACCTGACAATCGAGGTCGAAAAAGAGGCCACGGTGGAGAGCGTCAACGCCTCTTTCAAGAAAGCCTCCGAAGGAGAACTAAAGGGCATACTCGAATACTCTACCGAGGAATGTGTCTCGATTGACTTCAGCGGGAACGCCCACTCATCCATCGTGGACGCCCTTTCAACCAAGGTCATAGCCCCTAATTTCGTAAAGGTCTTCTCGTGGTACGACAACGAATGGGGCTTCTCTTCGCGGATGAGGGACTTGATGCTCTACATGTTCTCAAGGGGTTTATAAGGTTACCCCCTTTTACAAAGGGGGGTTAGGGGGGATTTAAGGCGTGATGGATAAGGGCCTTCTCTATCTCGACGAACTCGACATAAAAAGAAAGAGGGTGCTCGTCCGGGCGGACTTCAACGTCCCGCTCGACGAAAGCGGCAACATAACCGACGACACGCGCATAAGGAGCGTGCTCCCTACCATAAACTACGCCCTTGACGAAGGCGCGAGGGTCATACTCGCCTCTCACCTCGGCAGGCCCAAGGGAAAACGCGACCTGTCCATGAGCCTCGCCCCTGTGGCGAAGAGGCTCTCGCGGCTCCTTGAAAAAGACGTGAAACTCGCCCCCGACTGCGTCGGGCCCGAAGTGAAAAAGATGGTTGACGAGATGATGCCCGGAGAGGTATTGCTTCTCGAAAACCTGAGATTCCATTCCGGAGAAG
>JBAQMW010000229.1:0-2469 GCA_049303155.1 Thermodesulfobacteriota bacterium
GGGCACGCCGGGTGCGAGGCCGCCCTTTCGGCCGGAAGGCTCGGCCTAAGCGTCGTGGTCGTAACAATGAACCTCGATACAATCGGCGCGATGTCTTGTAATCCCGCTATCGGCGGCATTGCCAAGGGACACCTTGTAAAAGAAATAGACGCCCTTGGCGGAGAGATGGCTAAGGCGATTGACGATACTGCCCTGCAATTCAGAACCCTTAACTCAAGCAAGGGCCCTGCCGTGCGCGCCACAAGGGCTCAGGCAGACAGGACTCTTTATAAACGCCGCATGAGGCGTGCCCTTGAAAACGCGCCGAATATAAGGCTTTGGCAAGGCACTGTCGAAAAAATACTTTTAAAAGATTCCAAGGCGCGGGGCGTGGAGCTTCTAACCGGCGAGGTATTTCACGCGGGAGCCGTGGTCGTTACAACAGGGACTTTTTTAAACGGTCTCATGCACATAGGCTCTGACACCTATGCCGGAGGAAGGGCCGGGGATTTGCCGAGCATCGGGCTTTCCGGTTCCTTAAAAGAGTTTGGCCTTTTGATGGGGCGCCTTAAAACAGGCACATGCCCGAGACTCGATGCGAGAACAATAGATTACTCAAAGCTCGCTCGTCAGGACGGAGAACCCGACGCAAGACCTTTTTCTTTTGCAAACCCGGGCTCAATTGTAAAAGAAAGACAACAACTCCCCTGCCATATGACCTATACAAACGCCAAAACCCATGAAATCATTAAGGAAAATCTATCTTTCTCCCCCCTGTTCAGCGGCAAGATAAAGGGCATTGGCCCGCGTTATTGTCCTTCTATAGAGGATAAAATCGTGAAATTCCCTGAAAGGATACGTCATCAGGTGTTTTTGGAGCCTGAAGGCTACGACACCTTCGAGGTTTATCCCAACGGTCTTTCGACAAGCCTTCCGTTCGGCGTGCAGGAGGGGTTTTTAAGGACCATTCAAGGGCTTGAAAACGTTGAGATAATAAGGCCGGGCTACGCAATCGAATACGACTTCGTTGACCCGATGGAGCTGAAACCGACTCTCGAAACAAAGAAAATCACCGGCCTCTTCTTGGCTGGCCAGATTAACGGCACCTCAGGCTATGAGGAGGCCGCGGCTCAGGGCATTATGGCGGGCATTAACGCGGGGCTTAAACTCAAGGGAAAACCGCCATTTATCCTCACAAGGGCGGATTCGTATATCGGGGTCATGATAGACGACCTGACGACAAAAGGCACGAAAGAGCCCTACAGGCTTTTTACCTCGCGCGCCGAGTATAGGCTTCTTTTAAGGGAAGATAACGCGGACATGCGCCTCATGGATAAGGCCGCCTCTATCGGGCTTTTGGAAGAAAAGGCCTATGCCGGGTTTTTAAAGAAAAAAGCCTTGATAGAATCAGGCATTAAAGCCCTTGAAGAACTAAAGGCAAATCCGACTGAAGAGACAAATAAAAGGCTTATTGACGAAGGTTTCGGAGAGATAAAAAAGAGCACCCCTCTTAAAGAACTCTTGAGGCGGCCCTGCGTAACCATTGACGGCCTAATCAAGATTTTCAAAGAACCTCTCGCAACTGTTTTATCCGGAGCGGATGCGGATATCTTTCGCGCAATCGAAATAGAGATAAAATATGAAGGCTATATAAAACGGGAACTCGAGGACGTAGAAAGATTCAAGCGCTCAGAAGAAGTAAAAATACCCGAAGACACGGCATATGAAAAAGTCCCAGGCCTTTCAACCGAAATAAAAGAAAAATTCAAGAAAGCAAGGCCAATTTCCCTTGGTCAGGCAAGCAGAATCCCCGGCGTGACGCCGGCCGCGATGAGCATGCTCATGATATACATGAAATGCAAAAAGGCGGTTTAATTTAAGATGGGACAGCATAAAATAGTTGATATGCTCGTAGCAGGCGCGAAAGAATTAAGTATCGAGATGCGCGAGGGCGAGGAACGCGCTTTTTTAATATACCTCGAAGAACTCAAGAAATGGAACGAGAAGATAAACTTAACAAGCCTTCGCTCTGACAGGGATATTGCGGTAAAACACTTCCTTGACTCGCTAACAGTTGCGCGGTTTTTAAAGGATGCCGGAGTATCGAGCCTCCTCGATATAGGTTCAGGAGGAGGCTTTCCCGGCATACCAATAAAGATAGTAATGCCGGAATTAAAAGTAACCTTGCTCGAGGCAATAGGAAAGAAGGTAATTTTTCTAAAGCACATAATACGCACCCTCGGCCTTAATAACATTGAGGCGATAAAAGGCAGGGCTGAAGACGAAGACGTCATAAAATTATACGGAAACTCCTTTGACTGCGTAATCTCAAGGGCATTATCTTCGATAAAAGACTATATTGGCCTTGCCGAGCCTTATATAAAGGTTACCCCCCGACCCACGCCGCTTGGCGTGGGTGCCCCGAAAGGGGCTGGGTTCCCGTTGCGCGAAGCCATTGCAACGGCGGGGTACCCATGCGAAGCATGGGTC
>JBAQMW010000230.1:0-11413 GCA_049303155.1 Thermodesulfobacteriota bacterium
GCGCGGAACCGCGTCAAGATCGAGGTTGCCGCGCCGCATGGCGTCGACGCAGGCGCGCAAAAGGAGAAAACCCCGCTGGAAAGGTTCATCGAGGGAATCTCCGGCAACGACAAATGCGTTAATCGCCGGAGCTACAACAAAAATGAATTCAGGTACGGCAACAGGAAGGCCGAGTTGATTGATTATCTTGCGGTGCGCGGGAATGATTACGACCCTGTTTCGATAGTTTCCGGCGAAGCGGTCGAGGTTTACTCGAAGTACGTGATAAACGAGGACATGGACTGGCCGATTTTCGGCTACGGCGTAAAGACGCTCGACGGTATCGTCATATACGCCAACAATACCGGTTTCATGAAGCGCCCCGCCTCCCCCGTAAAAAAAGGCGAGGTCGTTATCGTCAAGTTTTCGACAAGGCTCAATCTTAAGGCCGGAGATTATTTCATGACTCTCGGAATAGCTGAAAACAAAGCGGTGGAGCATATAATAGCGGACGCCAGGCACGACATCATGCACCTTATGGTCATGGGGAAAAACCACTTCGACGGCATAGTGGACATGGATGCTTCTTTTGAAGAGGTATCCAGAACTTCCGCGGCGCGGGCTTGACTAACGTAACGAGACAGCCATTATGAACGCTTTCGATAAAAATGCCGAACTTCGTTTCATAGAGCCTTCTCCTGACGCGTACCTGTCCGTCATCAGCGAGTTTTGTTCGCCGGAATGCCCGAGGGCTTTATTGATACGGCCTTGCAACGCCTACGCGCTGGAAATAATAGATTCCGCGTCGCGCCTTGAAGGTTGCCCGCGTTTTTTTAGAGACCCTGTGGATACGCCCGTTAAAGGCCTTACACTGCCGCCATACAATAATATCAGCGATATCGATGCCGTGATTATCGCGGAGGATGAAGAAAAAAGTCTTTCCGGGTTATTGATGAGTTACATAGACAGGCCCTGCCGCATAATAGCTCCGAAGTCAGACGCTTATTTCAAAAACAGGGGGCTTTTCATAACAACGATACCAAAATCCGGAACCCATATGCTTCTCGGATTATTGTCTCTGTTCGGCTATGAATCGGGCGGCGAGTATGTGGACGAGGTCGCTCCCGGGACGTGGTATCATCTCGGCAAAGGGCTCGGCCCTCATTGCGATTTCAAGGAATTTTATACGTATCTGAGGTTTCAGCCGAGGGGCGGAATCCTGCATCCTTTTTTTATGACCCCGGCTATTTTTATGTACAGACATCCTCTTGACGTCGTTGTTTCGGAAAAGCATTACGTTACTAATCCCTACAATAATCCGTGGGGTCATTATTATAAAAACCTTTCAAAATCAGAGATGCTGACCGACCTGTTGGCCGGTAACGGCATAAATCTTAACATCAGGGAGCGCATACTGTTATTCGGTTTCTGGCTGAATCTGTCTAATGTAGTGCCGTTGAGCTTCGAAGAGATTGTCGGAGACTCCGGCGGCGGTTCTACGGAAGAGCAAATCAAGACTATTTGGTCTTTGCAACTTAAGCTTAACGTGCCGGGGAATCCTGCGTTTTTCGCCGGCAAGATTTATAACGTGAAATCGAAAACATTCCGCTCCGGCAAGGTTAATTCATATAGGAATGAGTTTACGGAAGAGCATATGCGCATAGCGGAGAATCTGCCTAAAGATTTTTTGGAGACGTTCGGATACGATATTCATTCCGAAGCCGTGAACGTGATTCCCAAAAGGGCCGTCGAGTTCAGGCGCAGGCCCGTTATAGTGTTCGAGCCGGACGATACGCGGTTTACTCCCAAGTTTGAAGAATCTTTTTGCGGTTACAACATCGTATCGCGCGGCACGGCTTATTACGCCGTCCCTCATGCATTGGGAGACATGGACGCGATGACGGCCGTCCGTGAACATCCCTCCGCCGTCGTCTCGGACAGAAGCCTCAAGGAAGTAAAGGCCAACACGTTAAAGGCCTCTGCCTCGGCGGACTCACCCTACCCTCAATTTCACGAGAGATATACAGCGTACAATATTATTTCCTTTAAAAAAGTGTTTTACGGAATTCCGCAGAAACTCGGAGAGATTGACATAAAGGATGTCGGCAATTTTAGCGAAGGTATAGTGCGCGGGAATTCGGCGGATGAAATAAAAGACGGCATAAATAGAGTTTTGTGCGGTGTTACAGGAGAAGAGCAGTGCGAATCCTTTTGATACCCGCAAAATACAACTATCCTAAACCGGAACCTGACGCGTCGAGCTTCGGACAAGGAATGCCCTATATCGCGGGGGCGCTCAAGGCCGCGGGGCATGAGGTCTTCGGCCTTAATATAAATTATAGGTGGTGTTACGGCTCTGCCCCTCTGACGCTTGAGAGGCTTATCAGGGAAAAAATCAAGGAATGCCGTCCGGACCTTATAGGACTCGGAGGGCTGGCGCCTGATTACATATTCTTGCGAGACGCCATATTTTTTTGCAGGCAAATTGCCCCTGAAATACCCATTGTTTGCGGAGGCGGCATAGTTACCTACGACTCAGAGTACATAATGAATCAACTGGGTCTGGATTACGGCATTGTCGGCGAGGGAGAACTCGCGATAGTTAAATTGGCGGAATGCCTTGAAAATGGCGGCGCCCTTGACGACGTACCGAGCCTCGTTTACAGAAAAAACAAAGAACTCGTCTCTAATCCGTTGAAGTACGTCGAAGACGTCGACACCCTGCCGTTGCCGGAGTACGACATCTTCGACGTCGAGACTTATCTTTCTTTGAATAACCAGATGAATAACTACCTGACCCATACGCGGCACTTTCCCCGGATTTTACCGTTAAGCATCGCGCGTTCATGCCCCTTCAAGTGCACGTTCTGCTGCCATAACATGACCGCGAAATACAGGGCCAGGTCCATAGATAACGTGATGAAAGAGGTCGCGTATTTTTACGAAAAGTACCGATTCAATATTCTTTACGTGCACGATGAGTTTTTCACGGACAGGAACGGCATGAAGGTCAGTGAATTCTGCCGTAAGGTAAAAGAGTTGAAAAAAGAAATTGAGGCTGACTTCGACTGGGGTTGTTATATGAGGATAAACGATTTCGAGAGGCCGCTATTAATAGAGATGAAAGACGCCGGCTGTAAGCACATAGGGGTCGGGCTGGAGAGCGCCAGCAATACGATATTGAAGAGCATGAAAAAAGGCACTACCGTCGGGAAAATGATCGAGGCCATAAAGCTTTCCGAGGACGTTGGCGTCGGAATGCACGGCAATTTTATTTTCGGGGACGTGGCCGAAACCGAGGAGACGATAAAAGAGACCGTGGAATTCTACGATAAATATTGCAGGGACCTGTGCGTGTATTTCTACTATATAACGCCGTATCCCGGCAGTAAACTCTTCGAGTATTGCGTCGAGAAGGCGCTTATCGCCGACAGGCTGGAATATTACGAAACCGTGGCATTTCATAAAGGTTGCGTAAATATGACGGGCATCGCGGACGATACATTCCGAAACCTCACCGAGCCGGTAATGAGCGACATATACAAATGCAAACCCGCGTTGGTAACGGCGTGCGAGCCGTCTGACGCCGAGACATGCGACAGAGAGGCGCCTTACGAATTGCGGCGGAGATTTTACCGGATAGACGCGGTATGTCCGCATTGTTTCGAAGAGGTCTCTTACCTGTATCCTCTTTTGATGCGTCCGGGAATGCCGGTAAAGCCGATAATACATTACTGCGTTGAATGCCATAAGAGGTTTTTGCTTGACGTGTTTCAGCACGCGAAAGGATTGATATTTGAAGAGGGAAATTATTCGCGCTTTTATAAAGAGTCCCCTTATTTGAACTATTATCCCTTTGACGCCTCGAAATACGCGATGCAGGCGGTTTCTACGCCGCGGCTTCTCGAATCTCACGATGCCTACAATCTTATACGTTATGCGGACCGCATTTACGCGGTAGCGCAGTCCTTGGGGTCTTTCGACCTCGCTCAGACGCCGGAAGAAAAGATTGACGAATTCCGGGAAAACGGCGCGTGCTTTATCGGAAGCTCCGTCGAGGAAGTAAAGGCCCTTATCGATAAAGAAACGCTCCGCCGGCGGAGCGAGGCGTTTACGGGCGTTATCGCGGCTTCTTGATTTTTTAAATAACTCACGGGGGTAATTCGATGGAATTCCAAGAAGATCAAATTCAGTCCCCTGCGCAAAAACTTATTCTCCGCACCCTCGCAGGGAGCGTCATGAAACCGGGTTCTAAGTTTCTGGAGGTCGGCAGTTGGTGCGGCGACTCGACTATGGAGATCGCCTCGGTAGTCAAAGAAAAAGGCGGCATTCTCTTTTGCGTCGATTGGTGGAAAGGGAACATGAACACCTATCTTGAGAATATCGCGATGACCGGCGACGTTTTTTCATATTTCTGGAACAGGATACGCCGCGCGGGACTTGATGACGTAGTCGTCCCCATACGCGCCGACTCCGGCGTCGCCCACCGGGCGCTTATACGGGAAGGCTTTGATTTCGTTTTTATAGACGCCGACCACAGGTACGAAGGTGTTTTGAACGATATCAAAAATTACGCCCCTCTGGTTAAAAAAGGCGGCATACTGTGCGGGCATGACTGCGAAGGACGCCTTGAAGACTATGATGCGGAGTTTCTTAGCGCGGGTAAGGATGTTGATTGCATGGAGAGCGTGCATTGCGGGGTGGTGCTTGCCGTAAATTCCGTGTTCGACGATTTTTCTCTCAATCATTCCATATGGAGCGTCAGGTTGCCGTTAAGCGGCGGAAATTGGGAGCCGGCCGGCGTTGAGTTTCCGGGGCTTAACCATAAAAGGCAACTCGCTCCTCCTCCCATAGGTTCTACGCGGAATTACATATTGCTTCGTTACGGTTCTTTTGTTTACGCCCTGCCTCATAACGCCGTAAATTTAGACATTACCGAAGAAACCGTGCGCGACGCGACCGGCGTCCTTAAAGGTAAAACCATGCACGAGGTCGAAAGTTTGATTGGCGAAAAAATAGTCTATACGCCCCTGCCCTCGTTCCTCGGTTCATACAGGACGTATAATTTCATACAGTTCAAGGAAGTGGTTTACGCCATAGCCCAGTCATTAGGCGCATTGGACATGAATAGTCTTACCGATGCGGAGATAAGGAGATTCAGGAACGAAAAGAGCATGATTGCCGCCGAATCGCTTTTGGAAGCGAAGTTCCTCGTAAGTGAGATGTTTTGCGAGAGATTTGAAAATGACATTAAGGAACGCGACCGGACCATGGAAGAAACTCTCGGCCTCGCGAAGGAACTCAACTGCGAGTACTCCAAAGAATTTTCAAAAAGAGAATCAAGTTAGGAAGGCGTAACGGAAAAAAAGTCTCCTTTTGCCGGTTGACGATAAGACTTTCGTGCCCATAACGCCGGTCATTCCCCGATTAGTTCTTGGCTACGCTAAAAGCAGCGTTTTTCTCAATGAGAGAAAAACCGTCTTCCGCGAGGCGCCTTTTCAAATCGAGTTTCACCTTGCCTCTCCATTTATTTGAAAAATCCGGATACGGCGCCGAAGCAGAGGCGTATCCGCAGGCAACGGCGCCTGGCGCGAAAAGAATCTTCCGTCCTTTTTCCTTCATCCTAATACAGAGTTCTATATTCCATAATTCCTTTGAATCTTCCGTAATGCCGCCTGAGTCAAGATAAGCGGCTTTTCTTGCCATCATGCATTCGGCTGAAACCGCCTGAAACTCCCGCTGTTTGTTTACCGCCCGATTATCCGCCTTAAATCCGTTATATACGTTGGTTATATTAACCGCGCCGTTACTCTCGTAAAAGCAGATGCCCGCGTGTTCCACCCTGCCGTTTCTCGGATTAATTATCTTTGTCCCTATCGCGCCTATTTTTTCGTCCGAGCGCATGACCTTCAGCATCGCATCAAGCCAGCCCGGAAGAGGCGTTGCCGCGCCGCTTGTGAATACGATAAATTCGCCTCTCGCGGCGGATACGCAATCGTTAAGGGCGCCTTCGCAGCGCAATACTTCGAAACGGCAATCGGTTTCCATGAATCCTGCCTTCTCTTTACAAAAAGGTTCCGGATTAGCTCCGAAGATAACGATCGATACTTCCGGGTGGACGCTGTCTTCCGCGCCGGCCTCCGCTCTCCTCTCCTTTTCAGCGGCTTGTCTTTGAATGTAGGCGGCCATTCTCGCGGCTGTTTTTCCGCGCTCGATGTCAAAGCACATAAACTGCCAATCGTCAAAGTCAGGGTCTTTTTTACGGGAAGTCTTGTCCTCGGCGCTTTTTCCGAGCGTATGGTGAAGATGTTCGAATACGACGTCTTTAAGATAGACAATCCTGTCGTGCCCGAGCGCCTTAAGGCGTCTGAATATATCCAGTATGTGGGATTCTATGTGCAGATTCAGGTATTGCGCGGGGCATACTCCGTTCATAAGCTCGCACGCCTTGCGGGAAAGCGCGGGGAAGGTCGGCACCTTTTCCCCTTGGTCGAGGTCGTTGCCGTAGACAAGAGCGACGTTGTCCGGGAATCTTTCGAACGCCTCTATGATGGCGCTGTCCCATCCTTTTGTGCGGTAAACGGCATCGTCGTTCATGAGCAATACGTATTGCCCCGAACACGCGCCGTACCCGTGCCTCAAGATTTCGCCGAGCGGCCTTCCGTGCGGCTTTATGATTTTAATTATGTCTATTCCGGGATGCGTTACTCCGCGGCTTTCGGCGTCGTCTTCGTCCATACAAAGGATAAGTTCGACGTCTTTTATGCCGGACGCCGTTTGGACCATGCTTTCAAGGTGCCTTTTCAGTATCTCGCTCCGGCCCCTTGTAGGCAATATCACCGATATCTTTTTCAATTCACAATACCACTATCCTGCCTTTATCGACTCCGAGCCTTTTTAATGTTTCAATCTTTTCGTCCGCCGCAATAAGAGACGCCACTATAATCTTGCCTTTATAGCCGTTCACTGCCTCGATAGGCATAACGTCAAAAGCGAGGAGTTTGGCGTCCGGCACACTGTCGTAAACAGCCCGAACCTTGACTGTGCCACCTTTGGCCATTACGCAGATGACCTCCGCGATCTCGCCTGTGCCGTATATTGCGAAGTCCGACGCTCCGGAATTTGCTACTTCCTTTATGCATTCCCTGCACCTGTCGAAGGCATAGGCGTTATACTGCCCCATTTTTACGAAGAACTCAAAGCTCCGCGTGATTTTTTTCCATACGTCTCTCGTTGAACGCGGGTTTCTGGAAAATTTCTTCGCCTTCATGTAAAACTGTTTTGTAAGCATCTTGGAAAATGCGTAAACGAGCCTCGCGTTCACGAGCGGATGCTTCATTAAGCCGTCGGTAACGGCCGCGCCGCGCTTGGGTTTAATCGACGCGTAACGCCAAAGAGGTATCTCCTCATCCGGCACGGCCTGCGCAAGGAGCGGTTCGTAGAGGATTTCGTCCGTAGAAAGGCGGAGTTTTCTTATCGCCTGGTTTTCGACGAGCGGCATTATGCGGCCGCTGCGCCTCGCCTCGATGGCCGTCGTTGATACGTTTCTTCCGTCATGCGGCCCCATACGGTTCCCTCGGCCGTCCGTGCCGGGATGCCATACGTGATAGATAAACTCTTTTTCGTGCCACACCTCTTTTTTCCCGGAATTGACGAGCCGGAATGTCAGCTCGTAAGGCCCGCATATGTGGCCGAGGTAATCCATGTGTTCGTCCGCTCCCCCTGCCTCTATCATGTCGCAACGCAGCGCGGCCATGCACGCGCCGTAATTAAGGCTGTGCAATTGGTCTTCCTTGTCAACAAGCCCGGTGGTAGCGCGTCCGTTCCAATTCACGCAGCCCTTGCCAATAACGTCTTCAACCGAGGGATATTTAAAAGGATAAAATCTCTCGTCGTTGTTCCTTACCTCGTCAATGTGGAGGACTATGCCGGGTTCTTTGAAGGATTCGATGACGGAGCTTGCGAAGGTCGGCATTATTATGGCGTCCGAGTCGCAAAGCGCCGCTATGGCGCCTTTGCTCGCGATAATGCCGGCGTTGAACATGAGGTGCTTGTGATAACAGACGCCGCTCGGCATGCCCATGACCACCCATCTGTCAACCGGCGGACGCCTCCCCTCCCTAACGGCCTTTTGGATTTCGGTTTCTATCCAGCCGGCGCGCCGTCCGTAGTACTCGACCCAGACGACCTCGTAGCGTTCCCTCGCGATATTCTGCTTTGCGAGGTATTCGAGGGTATGGAAACTTTCGCGGCATGACCAGTCGAGCAGTATTATGCTCAACTCGGCTGAGGGGTTTTGGCTGTCAAAGACGATTTCCATTTATTCCTCTTCTTGATGCGCGGCGTCTGCTAAGCGTATTTTCTCTTGACCTTTACCTTGAGCATCTCGGTTACGTGCTCGAGGGCTTCCGGTCCGAACTTCTTAAGGAGCATGTCCCTGTACTTCTTGCTTCCGAAATATTCGTCAAAGGCGTTGTCCCTGAAGCGCAGAACCTCGGCGCTTGTCAGGTGTTTTGTGGCGAGCGGCAACGTATCCTCGCCGTATTGCGAAAAGCCAAGCCATGTGTCCGGCAGCCGCGTGCCATCTTTTATTGCCTCTGCGTAAAGTTGCGAGCCGGGATAGGCCATTGCCGCGTAAAAATTGGAATACTCGCAGTTAAGTTCTTTGGCGAGGTCTAATGTTTCCTTCATGGTGCCCATGTCGTCTTCGGGCAGTCCGAATATATAATTGGCTCCTATGTATATGCCGGCGTCGCTCGTCATCTTCGCTGATTTCAATATTGCCTCTGTGTTGAATCTTCCCTTGGCCGCGCCGTCCCTGACCTTCTGGCTGCCGGCCTCGATGCCGAAGGCGAGCCAGTTGAAGCCGGAGCCTTTTAATTTTTCGAGGAGCCTCGGATTAATGCTGTCTATCCTCGCGTAGGCCCAGATGTTCAAGTCGTAGCCGCGTTCTTTTATGAGGCCGCATATCTCGTTCACGTGCGGCTCGTTAAGCACGAACATCTCGTCGAGTATCTTTATATTTTTGACGCCGTAGTCTTCGACGAGGACGCCGATTTCATCCACCACCTTGCGCGGGCTTCTGTAGCGTATGCCGGATTTTCCGAAGATGGAATTTATGCAGCAAAAACTGCATTTGTACGGGCAGCCGAGGCTCGTGTATACGACGGCGTATGGCTGCCTGTTCTTTATGTCCTGAAAACAGTGCCAGTTGTGCGCCTTGTATCTTTCCATCGGAAGCAGATCCCACGCCGCGAACGGAAGTTCGTCAAGATTGGAAATCAGCTCGTCGCGGTTCCGCGGAACCACCGACGCGCCTTTCATGCGCCAAAGGCCGTTGATATTATAATCATTTTTCTTTCCCGCCTTTACGGCCTTCAGGAGATTCAAAATCGTATAAAACCCCTCGCCCTGACAGACGAAGTCAACCTCCTCTTCCTTAAGAGTGCGCTCCGGGAGCGATGATGGATGAAGCCCGGCGAGGACGGTCTTTATCTCCGGATTGCGGATTTTTAATTCTTTAAGTATGGCGCCGGCTCCCGGCATATTCATCGTAGAGGCCGAAGGATTGGTTCCCGATACCACTACTGCGGCAAGCGCCGGGTTGAGTCTTGCTATGCGTTCCGCGGTTTCCTCCGGGCTTAGGTTTTCGGCGGAGGCGTCTATTATGCTCACCGAATAGCCGTGCTGGCGCACGAACGCGGCTATAAGAGCGGCCCAAAAAGGCGGCTCTATTGCGGCGAGGGTTGACGATAGCCCGCCGTATATCTTTTTTTTGTTGCATGGACTGACCAGCACAAGATCCATCGTATGCTCCATTTGACGCGCCGAGACTTAATCAATCACAAGGTACGAGGTGCGAGAGTTGTAAGGAAATCTCCTTATCGGATATTTGCCGAGCCCGAGGACTTCTTTGACCGCCAGAGTTTCGCCGGGGCAGTCGTGGTCGTTGAGTTCGTCGAATCCTATGACGCTCCCCCGCGTAAGCCTGTCGGATATCGCGAGCAGGCACTCCTTTGTCGGGGCGTAAAGGTCGAAGTCAAAATACGCGAGAGACACGATTGTTTCCGGATTCCTGTCGAGATATTTTTTAATCTCTTCCGAGGCGTCGCCCTTCACTATCTCGTGTTTTTTTATGTGCGGCAGAGGGCTTTCCTTCTCCTGCAGTTCCGCGAGTTTTGCCAGGTATTTCTCGTAGCCGGACGTTACCGCGTAACCCTTTTCGACCATCATCGCGCCTTTGCCGTCTTGAGTCTCGAATCCTTTAAAGCCTTCGAACGTGTCGAAGGCGGTAATCTTGCGGAGCCTGTTGAACGGCTCGTATATTCCCCGCAATGCCGTAAAGAGGGAGAGGTTTTGCCCCCACCTTGTGCCGAAATCAAGCACAACGCCCTGCACCGGAAGGATTTGCCTGTAAAGAAAATCCATAAACAGTATGCGCGAAAGAGTTTGCGGCACGAGAAAAAGTCCCATGTTGAGAAGCATTTCGTCTTCGGGTATGGGGCACTCTTTGAGAAGTCTTATCATGTCGTTCCGCCTATCCGGCTGCCCAGAATCGCCGTGCGTTACTATGCTGAATTTTTTAGCGTCCATCTCCGTCTCCTTGGTTTTATGTAACTCAAGGCTTTAGCCTTGATACACATCAACCCTGAAGGGTTGAGTTACTTTACTACGGCTGATTCACGGCCTTCCGTATCGAGCCCTCTACTTCTTTTATCGTTCCGCCTTTGATGCATAATGCCGGATCGTATTCGCCGGCGTCGGCCTTTTCTATGTCGAACGGATAGCCGTGTTTGATGCCGTAAAAAAAGCTGCCGGCCTTGATTATGTTATAGCCGTTAAAGCCGCCGCATATCATGTGCATGGCGACAGGAACCTTGCTTTCGAACTTGGCGACGCTGCCGGATTCGATAGTGAAGTAATCCTTCCTTCGCGAACCGACGCGCCTTTTGACGCGGTCCACCAAGGCCGCGAACCCTTCGTTTTTAAGAATCCTTGCCGAACGAGCGGCGTAATACGCGATACGCCCGGGACTGCGCGAAACGGTTTGCCATTCCCCGATAAAAGAACGCGTGAAGTCGGCGGAAGAACGCATAAACGAAATAACCGTCCCCGCTTTTTTTATGTCTGCGCCGTTAATGGCTTCGAGGTTGAATTTGTCGGAATCGGCCAGCTTGTAAAAATAGTTCCCGTATTTGAAAATAAGATACTCGCCTTCTTGGTCGTTCACTACCCTGTGGCCGGCTGAAGTAATAGTTATGGCAACGGACGGAATGCGCTTTTTTTTCTCTTCGTCGGATTGGAACTCGTCCGCGTCGGGCCTCGCGCTCTTTTCGGCGCCCTTGCCGGACAGCACGTCCTCGACCACCTTCTTTGCGTAATCGCTCAGGTCGAATCCGTTTTTATGCAATCCCAACACGATGGTCTTGAAGCG
>JBAQMW010000231.1:0-2153 GCA_049303155.1 Thermodesulfobacteriota bacterium
CCCGGACTCCAGCCCTTTTATAATCTCCTTTGGGTCTGAAAGCTGGGTAAGAAGGAGAACAGGAATATCCATGAATTTGCTGTCGGATTTTATCGCCTTACACAGCTCGTAACCATCCATCTCAGGCATAAGGATGTCGGCCACAACTATTGCCGGTTTATGGTCCTTTAATAATACAAGGGCCTCTTTGCCGTTGTAGGCGATAGAGATGCGATACCCAAGCGGAATAAGGATATCCGCCAGTTGACTTGCCTGGGTCCGGCTGTCTTCAACAATCAGGATGTAGGTGTCATTCTTCATCATTTTTCTTATTAATAGAGCTTTGAGTTTCCTGAGTTTTTCTCAAATGGTATTTAAATCTGTCGTAGAAACAGGGCTTTAGCCCTGTTATTAAATAGTTATTTTCCCCCATGTTCCAACAGACCTAAGGGCCTGTTTCTACAAAAGAGACTGACTTTAAAAATTGGCCTCGTCCGCAGAATCTGTTGGTAAAAGGTATTAGAAAAGATTAAGTGCATTGCCTTCCAAATAGTGTATAAGATATTTTTTACGAGAAAGCATCTTATAACAAAGAGGAAAGGCAATGCTGATTAAGACTTTACTCAATAAGGTTGAGAATTTCAAGTCGTTTGTTTACAAAGCCGTCCATCTGGAGGTTATAAACGGAGCAGAGGCGTTAGTCGTTACTATCCAGCCACGGACAAATTCTAAACCTGAATGTTCGATATGCGGGAAGAGATTTGGAAGGTATGGTACACAGCCGACCAGGTTATACGAATATGTTCCGTTTTGGGGGTTTCAGGTCTTTTTTCGGTATTCCCCCAGACGCGTCTGCTGCCCTGTTGACGGCGTCCATGTTGAGCGAGTTCCCTGGGCAGAGGGTAAGGAACATATGACCACAACATACAAGGTGTTCCTGGCCCGATGGGCCAAACGCCTGACCTGGAAAGAGACAGCAGAGATATTCAGGTCTAGTTGGGACAGCGTATATCGAGCAGTGCAGTTTGTGGTTGCTTACGGCCTTGCTAACAGGGATTTGGAGAATATAACGGAGATAGGAACTGACGAAATACAGGTCTGGAATGGACACAAGTATTTGACCCTTGTCTATCAGCTTGATTCGTATGCCAAAAGGCTTTTATGGAGTGGCCCTGAGCGTAAAGTCAAGACCCTGCAGACGTTTTTCAAGGAGTTGGGTAAAGAACGCTGTCTGAGAATCAAATTCGTTTGCAGCGACATGTGGAGGCCTTACCTGAAGGTGATCAGGGAAAAAGCTCCCAATGCCCTTAATATCCTTGACCGCTTTCACATCATGAAGAAATTCAACGAGGCCATCGACCAGATACGTAGGGAAGAGGTTAAAAAGCTCAAGGATGAAGGCACTGACAATGTTCTGGTAAAAAGCCGGTGGGTGTTGTTAAAAAGGCCTGAGAACCTGACAGAAAAGCAAACGGTAAGATTAAGCCAGATAGTCAAGATCAACCTGAGTTCCATAAAGGCGTATCTAATGCGTGAAGATTTCCAGCGTTTTTGGGAGTATAAGTATCCGGCATGTGCAGATAAGTTTCTTGAAAACTGGATTACAAGAACCCTGAAAACCAACTTGGAGCCTATGAAAAAAGTGGCAAAGATGTTACGCAATCACAAGCCGCTAATTCTCAACTGGTTCAAGGCTGACGGAAGACTTTCTTCTGGAACGGTTGAGGGATTTAACCTTAAAGCAAAACTGACTATTAGAAAGGCTTACGGTTATAAATCTCTGGGATGCCTGCAAACAGCCTTGTATCATACACTTGGCAATTTGCCGGAACCAAAACTAACCCACAGATTTTGCGGATGAGCCATTATTTATTTGGTATGATGTCTCCCGAAATAGATGTCCTCGGAAGGCTAATCCCGGCTGGAACTGGTTTCAGATAGTCCTTGACTATCTGAAACAAAGTGCTATTTTATAAAAAGAAAGCGTACAAAATAACATTTGCTGTTTTCTCGTGAACATCCCCACTCTTGGAGAGGCAAAAGGGAAGAAAAAAACATGGATAAGAAAGCCTATTATTTTCATCCTGTTTGGGACGTTCTCCTTCGCATACTGCACTGGTGGAATGCACTAACCATGCTCTTGCAGATAACTACCGGAAGCGTAATCCTTATCC
>JBAQMW010000232.1:0-4344 GCA_049303155.1 Thermodesulfobacteriota bacterium
TTCCGAGGCTCCTCACGGCGTCGGAAAAACCCATGCCGTCGTGCTTCGTCAAAAATCCTATGACGTCCCCTCCGGCGTGACAGCCGAAACAATAAAAAAGACGCTTATCGTCGTTCACTGTGAAAGACGGCGACTTCTCCGAATGAAACGGGCAAAGCCCGACGTAGTTCTGCCCCCTCCTCTTCAGAGGCACGTAGTCGGAGATTACCTCCACTATGCTTACTCTCTCTATTATGCGCTCTACTACCGGCCGCGGTATCATACCAACTCCACTATCGTAACCTTTATCAGGGCTAAAGCCCTGAGCTACATAAGGGTATTATGCAATCTCTATCTCAACTCCACTATCGTTACTCCGTCCCCGCCTTGCGACGGCTCGGCCGTCTTAAAGCCCTTGACGAGACTGCTTTCTTTAAGATACACGTCTATCGCCTTTTTGAGCCTTCCCGTGCCGAGCCCGTGTATGAGCTCGACCTTCTCGACCCCGTTAAGATGCGCCTCGTCCAATAACTTCTCGACCTTCTTCAGCGCCTCTTCCGCCCTCATGCCTATGAGATTAACGCTCGCGGGAGCGCCGGTTGACTCAAACGAATAAGCGCCCGGCGCCGGGAAATCCTTCGCCGAGGCCTTCACCTTAATCAGCGACTTCCACGGAAGCCATATCTTCAAGCTCCCGGCTGAGACCTCCGCGAGCCGCCTCTCCGTTGAAACTTTAGTAACGACCCCTTTCGCACCTCCGCCTATAACCTCGACGTTGTCTCCGGCCGAAGGAGGGGCGTCGGCCTCGTCATGGCCGAGTATCGCCATTGCCTTTCGGGATACCGCTTGAACCTCCTCCACTATCTTTTGTCTCGGAATCTTTGAAACTTTCGAGACGGCATCTTTTATTATCGCGTCTATCTCGCCTTTCGCCTTCTCGGTAATGGCCTCGACCTTTTTCCGCGTCTCGCTTACCATGCGGCCCCTCTCGGAACGGAGCCTCTCCAAACTTTCGCTTCTTCTTTTCTCCATGTTTCCAAGCCTTTCGTTTAAGGCCCTAAACTTTTCCTTCTCCTCCTCGATAGTCTTTACCGACTCGACGAAAACGCCCTCTTCCGTGCCGAGCATCTCGGAAGCCCTCGCAATCACCTCCTCCGGAAGCCCGTAGAGTTTTGCCACCTTTAGCCCCATGCTCGCGCCGGGAGCGCCGTAGCAAAGCGTATAAAAAGGGCTCAAGGTCTTTTCGTCGAAGAGCACTGAGACGTTTTGGAAATTCTTGTCCACGTTCGCCCTCGCCTTGAGAAGGTTAAGGTGCGTCGTTACGACGGCCTTCGCTCCCTTGTCTTTCAAACACTCGAGCACCGCGAGCGAAAGAACGCTTCCCTCCTTCGGGTCGGTGCCTACTCCTATCTCGTCTATCAAGACGAGGGTGGAATTTCCGGAAAGCGAAAGTATCTCTTTCAATCGCTTAAGGTGCGCCGAGAACGTGCTCAAATCCTCGCTTATGTTTTGCCTGTCCCCTATGTCGGCGAAGACCTTCTCGAATAACACGACCTCGCTCGACTCATCCGCCGGTATGGGTATGGCGGACTGGGCCATCAAGGTCAAAAGCCCCAGGGTCTTTAAGGTTACTGTCTTGCCTCCGGCGTTGGCTCCGGATATGACCATAACCGACGTTTCTTTTCCGAGCGTTATGTCAATTGGAATAGCCTTATGCCCTCCGCTAATCTCGCGAAAGACCAGCGCGGGATGCCTCGCGTTTAGGAGCCTGACCGCTCCGTCCTTTCTTATCGCCGGAAGTTCGCCTTTTATCCTGCTTCTGAAACGCGAACGCGCCTGAAGCGAATCGAGGCAAGCGGCAATCGAGACGTCTCTTGTTATGGAGTCTTTTTCCTTGAGGATGCGGAGAGTTATCCTTTTGAGTATCTCTATCTCCTCCTCTTTTTCGTCCCTCTTTAAAATGGAGACCTTGTTATTGAGTTCCACGGCCCGGAACGGCTCCACGAAGTACGTCCCGCCGCTCGAACTCCTGCCGTGCACGACTCCCGGAAATTCCGCGTGGCAAGCGGCCGAAACGCAAAGCACGTAGCGGTCATCCCTCAAGGTGAAGTAATCGTCCCGGAGGCTTGTCTTTAAGCGCTGGCTCTTTACGATGTCCTCGATAAGGGCCCTCAAACTCCGCCTTATCGAGATAAGCCCCTGCCTTATGCCGGAGAGCCGCTTCGTTGCGTTGTCTTTTATCTCTCCCTTTTCATCCACTATGGCCGCGAGTTCCTTTGAAATCCCGCCCGGGGTGGAAAACGAATCGACCATGGAAGAGATTAGCGGATACTCCCGGCTTATGCGTCCGGAAAAGAGATTCCTCAAGGAGACTATGCAATCTACCGTGCTTTTTATCTCAAGAAGTTCCGGCGGAAGGAAATACCCTCCGGGCTTTATGCGCTTTAGCCCCTCCCTCACGTCAATAAGGCCGGTAAGAGGCATCTCGCATTTTGCGCCGTTAAAGGATATGACTTCCCGTAACGCCTTGTATTCCGTCTCTATGAAAGAAAGGTCGCTTGAGGGCGTCATGCCGCGGATGAGTTCGGCGCCGGCCGGACTCGATGCAAGGCCGGAGAGTTCGCTTAAAACAACTCCGTACTCGAGCGCTTCTAAAGTAATGCCGTCCATGTCAGAGAAGGGTAAGGGTTTTACTGCGACTCCGCAAAGGAAAGGCCTCCTAATGACCTTTTCTTGAAATACGTCTGAACCCTGAGCAGGCCAAAATCTCCACCCCGGTCAGGATGTCGTCGAAGAGAAGGTTTATTCCGAGGTTGTCGCTTGAGATGTGTCCGGCTATCACTACGTTTACGTGGTGTTTTTGGGCTTCGGTCCTGTGATCTTCGCTTATGTGCATGCCGACGATGGTTCCTATGCCGGCCGAGGAAAGCCCTTCGTAAATCTTTTTGCTGCCGCCCGTGCCGCCGGTCATGTCAACGAAGATCTTGCCGGTGCGTCTTTTTTCCGAACCCGTAACCACCCTCGGCCCGATTGTCTCGCCGGCCGCGCCTTTATACTCCGGCACCTCGCGAAGAGAGTCCAAAACGTCGGACACGTAAACAGGCTTTTTGTCGTCCAGGAATTTCTGAAGGTACGTGGCCACCGCGTTATCCGTAGGCGTGTGCACGCACATGAAAGGCACGTCCAGAAGCCGCGCCGCGTCAACCGCCCTCGTGTGATTAGCCGGAAGAAGCCTTCTCTCGACCTCTTTTATCCGCTCGTCCATGAGGTCTTCGGCCACGTGCACCGGGAGCCCGTACTTTACGAGTATGGCGGATTGCATGCCCATGACGTCGGAAAGGGCGGACATGGCCCTGCCCTCCGGATGATGCGCTATGACTAAGTCTATTGGAACGCCCTTTTGCTTAAGCCTTTCGGCAAGCAAAATCTCGCCGACCTCGATGTCTATGCCGACGAGAACTGTTTTCACCTCGCGCTCCGGGTCTCCGTAAAGAACTCGCGTATCAGAATAGGGGTTTACGAGCCGCTCCGAATCGAAGAAGGGTTTATCCTTCTCTTTCAGGTCGTCGAATTCTTTCTTGGCCTTGCGCAAGCTCTCCTCGACCTCTTCGGTTCCCCTCGGGTCGAGCTCCATGCCTCTTTTGACGGCCTTAAGGTATATGTCTTTTATCTTCACTTGGAAAGCGTCTTCCTGACCATCTCCTGAACGGCCTTACCGTCCGCCCTGCCTTTGAGTTTAGGCATCAAAACCTTCATGAGTTTGCCCACGTCGTTTGGGCCCGATGCGCCGCACTCGGCCGCGCTCTCGGTAACGAGTTTCAATAATTCGACTTCGGTAATCTGTTCGGGAAGGTAGGCTGATATTATAGCGAGTTCTTTTTCTTCTTTTTCGACCAGGTCGGGCCGATTGCCCTTTTTGAACTGCTCTATGGATTCGCGCCTCTGCTTATTGAGGGTGGAAAGAACACCTATGGTTTCCTCGTCGTTCAACTCTCTTTTCTTTTCTATCTCGATATATTTTATCGAGGATAATGCCATGCGAAGGGCGCCTGTCTTAATCTTATCGCCTTCCTTCATCGCCTTTATGACGTCTTCCGCGATTTTGCCCCTGAGTCCCACTTTAATCCCCCCCGACCCATGCTTCGCATGGGTGCCCCGCCCTTTGTAAAAGGGCGGTAACTTTTTAAGTCCCTTTCTTGAGTTCGGCCAACACGAGTTTGACGACCGTCTTAAGCGTCTCAAAAACTCCGTCTCCCTTGGTGGCTATTGCCTCGTAATCGGGAACGCCTTCCGGATTAAGTATGCGTTTCAGCTCATCCAAGGGAACAGGTTCCGCCACGTCCCTTTTATTGTACTGTATCACGT
>JBAQMW010000233.1:0-2818 GCA_049303155.1 Thermodesulfobacteriota bacterium
TTGTAGCTCAGGGCTTTAGCCCTGAATAAATATATATTTTCTTTTGTATCAGCCCTAAAGGGCTGAGCTACGTAAAACGCATTTCATGGAATCAACAAGTAGCATAGTAGTTTCATCAAAAGAGTCCAAGGAGGTTTCGATGGCAATATATGTTCCGGAAAGAGCATGGTGGAAACCGTTAAGCAAGGACGATAGGATATGGATAGGGCTCGCTCTCGCGTGGATGCTTATTTCTTTCTTTTTCATGCCCATCTATCACGTAATCGGCTCGCAGAACGCCCCGTCCGAGACATACCGCGTAAGCGCGGACGACTATAGCGCCCTTGTCGAAGGCATGGTGACCCGGTACAAGGTCGGCGAGGAAAAGGGAATTCCCGTCGTGCGCCCGCCCGCGGGCGACAATGTTTACCTTAAGGCGAGCATGTGGCAGTGGTATCCCATACTCGAACTCGAAAAGGGAAAGACCTACAGGCTTCATCTTTCCTCGGTTGACGTGCAGCACGGGTTTTCGCTTCTTCCGGTTAACATGAATTTGATGGTCCTGCCGGGTTACGATTACGTGGCGACCGTTACACCTACCAAGGAGGGCGAGTATACGCTCGTCTGTAACGAGTTTTGCGGACCCGGACATCATCTTATGGTCGGGAAACTATACGTAAAATAAAGGGAGGTATGTGATGGCGGCGGTCTTCAGAACTTGCCCGAAAACCGGGCTCAAGATAGAGAAAAACGCGGAAACGCTCATAAAGTGGAATTCGACCATAGCGATAGTGCTTCTCGCGGTGGGAGGGCTTTTCGCGCTCCTCGTGGCCCTTACGAGGTGGCCGGCGGTGCACCTTCTTCCGGCTGATTTGTATTACAGGTTTTTAACGCTTCACGGCATAGACGCGCTTTTGGCGTGGATAATATTCTTCGAGATGGCGCTCGTTTACTTCGCCTCGGCGGTGCTTCTCGGGGCGAGGGCCGTGTGTCCTAAGGTCTCGTGGCTCGGCTTCGCCCTGATGCTTGTAGGCGGGGTATTGATAAACGTAATCGTGCTTTTGGGCAAAGCGGACGTCATGTTCACCTCCTACGTGCCTCTTAAGGCTGACCCGCTTTACTACTTAGGAGTGATACTCTTCGCGGTCGGCGCGCTTATCGGGTTCATAATGTTTTTCGTCAATATCGTTTACGCCAAAAAGGAGAAGGCCTTTTCCGGCTCTCTTCCGCTCGGCAGTTTCGGGCTTTTGGCCGCTTCCATAATAGGCGTTTTGACGCTCGTCCACGGCGCGGTCATAATGATACCGACGTTTCTTTGGTCGGCCGGAATTATCCAGAACCTCGACCCGAGCCTTTACAGGCTCGTATTCTGGGCCCTCGGGCACGCATCGCAGCAGATAAACGTATGCGCCATGGTAGCAATATGGTACATGGCGGCGTATTTCACGGTCGGAGCCGTCCCGCTTAACGAAAGGGTGTCGAGGACAGGCTTCATCCTCTATATCCTCTTCATAAACGTGGCATCCGAGCACCATCTCCTCGTTGACCCGGTTCTTTCGACGTGGCATAAGATAGTTAACACGAGCTACGTCATGCATCTCGCGGTCTTGGCGAGCATGATACACGCGTTCTCGGTTCCGGCGTCCTTCGAGGTGGCCTTAAGGAAGCAGGGCTATCGTAACGGCCTTTTCGAGTGGCTCAAAAAAGCGCCTTGGGGCAACCCGGCCTTTTCCTCCATCGCCATATCCATACTGCTCTTCGGCTTCCTTGGCGGCATAACAGGGGTCGTTTTCGGCACGGAGCAGTTTAACCTCATCCGCCACAACACAATCGCCATACCGGGACACTTTCACGCGACGGTCGTGGCCGGAACGACTATCGCCTTCATGGGTTTCACCTACATACTCATACCTCTGATATTCAGGCGCGAGGTGATACTCAAGGGCTTCGCCTCCATACAGCCATATCTTTACGGAATCGGCGTGGCCATGCTTTCCATAGGCATGATGGCGGCCGGAAGTTTCGGCGTGCCGAGGCGCCATTACGACATAACCTTCGCGGGAGCGGATTTTTCCTTTTCATTCGCCCCTGTGATTGATTCGTTCCTGACCATAATGGGCATCGGAGGGGTTTTGGCGGCAATTGGCGGCATCATATACATAGTCGTCGCTTTGGGTTCCATATTCGGCGGCAAAAAAATAGAATAGCAGGGGGGCATTGTCATGGCTGAAAACAAAGACAAGATGGAGGCGCCGGGGACTTTCGTGCTGGCTCTCGTGTTTCTCGCGGTTTTCATAATAGTTTGGTTCGTTCATCTTAAGTGGCTCGGCAATCTCTGGGTCATAAAGTAGGGTTGGGTCGGGGTACCCGCGCCAGCGGCGTGGGTCGGCTCAATCCTTCAGAGCCTGCCCCCGCAGGCATTAAGCGGGGGGTTGACCGGTATCAAGGCTGCCCCACCCTTCCCTCCCCAACGAGCGGGGAGGGAATAAGGTGAAAAAATTCACCATAGCCTTGAGTTACAGCGCAAAGACCGCGATATCGCAGACAGACCCTCTTCCGTTTTTTTAGCGGGAGAGGGTCTGTCTTTTTTGTGGGACGGCGCGAAGGCGGGTCCGGTTTCTGTATATGTAGCTCAGGGCTTCAGCCCTGATATGTATCAACCCCCCGCGACCCATGCTTCGCATGAGTACCCCGATTGCGGGGGCAGGCTCTAAAGGGTTGAGTTACGGCTTTAGCCCTGATACATATCAGTATTGACAAAAATCCGTTGATTGGTAAGATGTCTTAAGTTCTAAATTTTTTTCCCTCTCCCCAACGGGGAGAGGGTAGGGTGAGGGGG
>JBAQMW010000234.1:0-3289 GCA_049303155.1 Thermodesulfobacteriota bacterium
CTACACCAGCAATCCCGACGTCGCAACCGGCGACGGCATAGCCGGCGCATACAGGGCGGGAGCGGAAATCGCAAACATGGAGTTCATCCAGTTTCATCCCACGTGCCTCTACCACCCGAAAGCCAAAAACTTCCTCATATCCGAGACGCTAAGGGGAGAAGGCGCTATTCTTCGCCGTAGCGACATGACCCCTTTCATGAAAGACCACCACCGGTTGGCGGAACTCGCGCCAAGGGACATAGTCGCGCGCGCCATAGACTTTGAACTGAAAGCGCGCGGCGACGACTACGTTTTCCTCGACATAAGCCATAAACCGGCCGGATTCATAAAAGAACGCTTCCCGAACATCCACAAAAAATGCCTTGAATTCGGATTCGACATCACCAAAGAGCCTATCCCTGTGGTACCGGCCGCGCACTATATCTGCGGCGGGGTAAAGACCGGCCTTGACGGAAGGTCGAGCCTCCGGGGGCTTTACGCCATAGGAGAAACAGCCTGCACCGGGCTTCACGGCGCGAACCGCCTCGCGTCCAACTCGCTTCTCGAAGCGCTGGTATTCAGCCGAAGGGCCGCGCTTAACGCCGGTGAAACCCTGAAAAAAGACCATACGGGACTTTTCCCGTCCATACCGCAGTGGCAGACAGGCGGAGCGGTGAGAAGCGACGAAGCAGTCGTCATAAGCCAGAACTGGGACGAAATAAGAAGATTTATGTGGAACTACGTGGGAATCGTGAGGACGAATAAAAGGCTTGAACGCGCGAAAAGAAGGATAGACCTCCTCGCCGGCGAGATAAACGAATACTACTGGGACTTCATGATAACCTCCGACCTCCTGGAGATGCGAAACATCGCGACCGTCTCGGAACTTATCATACGCTCGGCCATATCGAGGAAAGAATCCCGCGGGCTTCACTATAACGCCGACTACCCCTCGACCGACGAAAGCTTCAGACGCGACACAGTCATAAAAAAGTGAGGGCATACCCGCGCATTTCAACCCCGCCCTGCGTCAGGATGCCCGTTCACGTCAAGCCGCGGAAGATCCCGGCGCGATATAGAACTTCATCGTAACGACAGTCCCCTTGCCCGGTTCGCTTTCCACATCTATCGTTCCGCGGTGGTCCTGTATTATCCGGTGCGTTATGGTAAGCCCGAGTCCGGCCCCTGTCATCTTGGACGTGTAAAAAGGGTTAAAAAGTTTCTTCATGGCGTCCGCCTCCATGCCCGCTCCGTTGTCCGAGACAATAAGGATAAGGGTATTGTCGGATGCCGGCAGTGTCTCGACCTTTACTATCCCTTCCTTTTCTATGGCCTCGACGGCGTTTTGCAACACGTTGAATATCGCAATCTTAAGATTAGTCCTGTCCATCTTGAACAACGGAACGCCGCTCAAAAGACTCGCCTTTATCTCGATCTTTTTGTCTCCTATAATCGGCCTTACGTCCTCTATGGCCGCTTCCACGACCGTATTCAGATTCCCTAGCTCGAGGCGAGAGGAGATGATGCCCTTGTACTCGTCTATCCTCTGCATCATCCGTTCCATGCGCTTTACCGCGTTGAGTATCACTTCGGCATAGTGTTTATGCTCGGGATGCGTCTCGCTCTCGCTAAGACGCCTCGCGATGCCTCCTATGGACGTAAGGGGATTCCTTATCTCGTGGGCTATGCCGTCCACCATCTCTCCCAACGCGGCGAGTTTCTCTGTCTCCACGAGTTTGGCCTGCAACGCCCTCATCCTCAAAAACGACTTCACCCTCGCGCCGACCTCGACAAGGCTGAAGGGCTTTACGATATAGTCTTCGGCCCCGACCTCCAGCCCCATGACCTTGTCCTCGAGTTCTCCTCTCGCGGTAAGCATCAAAACAGGTATATAGCGGGTCGCCTCGTTGGATTTAAGACGGCGACATGTTTCATAGCCGTCCATGACCGGCATCATCACGTCAAGGAGTATCAAATCGGGACGGAACGTCTCGACCTTCTTTAGCGCCTCGGCTCCGTTCGCGGCCTCATCGGTCTCGTAACCTTGCCCCTCCATGCTGTCTGAAAGAAGGACGCGGCTCCTTTCGTTATCGTCAACGATAAGTATCTTCGGCTTCAATAATTCCCCGCTGTACCGGTTATCCCTTAAAATCCCGCGCTAACCATCGCGAACGGGCCGGACACCTTGAAGTTCAACTCATCGTCGCCATTTTCGGCGTGAAGCACAAGATAGCGGTAACCGGCTGATATGGTCACGAACGGAGCCGGCGTCAGGTTTAAAGACGCCTCGGCGTCAATGAGGTTTCCGGCGTTCCCCGCCGTTATCCCCGTAATCTCCGCTCCGACGCTTAAAAATGCCGGAAGCCCTACCTGAACAACAACCCCTATCGCCGGAAGAGGCACGGCCAAGGACTTGCTCTCGTCATTGACCGGAGACTTGAGGCCCGCGTCTATGTCGAAGTATTTGACTTCCGCTATGACGCCAATCTTGTTGCCGAGGGTATTCACTATGTCATACTCATACCCGAGACGGTGGTAGGCGACGTCGAGGTTCGTCTTGACGCTAGTTGCGGCCGAGTAGGTCTTGCCGCCGAAGTTTACGGATTGAGTTACAATCTCGTCCCCTTCCCACGACATCGGCATGTAGGAATACCTTATGTGGTGGTCGCCGAAGCCGAGCGTAATCCTCCCCTCGAGAAAATTCTCGGAATCGTCAACGCCGAGGTCGTCGGCCAAATCTATCTTGGTTCCAATAAGACCCGACTCGGTAATCTTAACGTCCGAGGAAAGATTCGTAAACCAATACCTCGCGTCGAATTCCATCACAGCCTGCGCCGGAGCGGCGAAAAATACCGCAACCATTGTGAAGATAATCATGAGCGACTGTCTTTTCATCTGAGACCTCCTGTTTTTTTTATTTATGCGATTCAAGGATGCGTAACGCTTACGGCTAAATCGGCGGGCTTGAAACTGTCGGCGTAACGCCTACTTCGTAGCGTATGGCGCCTGTAACGTCGGAATAATACCACTTCATCGAGGTGTTCCCGTCAGTCGGCACGGCGATAACGCTCCATGAAAGCGTTCCATTAGCGGTAAGAGTAAAGGTGTAGTCGCCGTAGGCTCGCGGATTCCCGATGCCTAACGGTATAATTTGTGTCGTCTCAAGTTCGGAAAAATTGCTAGTGTAACGATTATTGAGGTCGAGGAATATCTGCTCCGCCTTAACGACGTTATTTACATAAGCCACTGCCGAGGCCTGCTTTGCCAGGTTTATGAACTTGTTATACGACGGTATTGCTATGGCCGCGAG
>JBAQMW010000235.1:0-2636 GCA_049303155.1 Thermodesulfobacteriota bacterium
CCCTTTACCTTTTCCCCTCTACCCTTTTCCCTGCCTTTTCCCCTCTTCCCTTTACCCTGCCTTTTCCCCTTCTTCTCTTTCACCCTTTACCTTTTTTCCCTTTACCCTGCCTTTTCCCTGCCCCTAAGCCGCCTCGCCCAAAAGCCCTGCTATCGCCTCTTTGATGTCTTCTATCTCGACTCCGGTCTGGGCGCAATAACCGAAAGGTCTTTTATTCACGATTGTAACGACAGGAAGAGGGTAGGCGTCCTGAACCCCGCTCGTAAGGTCTCTCTCGCACGCGACGGCTACCACCGCGTCAGGCCTGTACTCGAAAAGCTTTCTCCTCGCAACGGTTCCTCCGGTAAGGACAAAGAGATTCAAACCGAACCTCTCGGATAGGGCCACGAGTTCGCCTATCTCGCACTTTCCGCACCCCACGCAGTTCTTGACGTCTTTAGTAACCTTAATCCTGCAGTCCTCGTACTGGATGCAGTGCGGCATGAGTATGACTATCTTTCCGGGGCTGAAGATTCTGCCTCTCTTTACCATCGCCCTTACCATGCGGTTATTCAAATCCAGAAACGCCTGCTCTATCTTTATCTTCTTTATCTTTAAAACCCCTCCCATGAGAACCATGACCGGCAAAAATACCTTTACTAACACCCACCTGAAACGGGGAGACGGGAGAGAGTCCTTGCCTCTTATAAGAGAGACCGCCATAACCGAAACTCCGGCCAAGACAAAAAGCCCTATGCCGAAGACAACCGCTCCAACGGCATACGGAAGAGCGGGGTGAATGCTCCGAAAGCCGACGGTCGGCACGTACCACAATAAAAATCCCGCAAAGGCCACGCCCAAAACGGAAATCAAAAAGAGGGTTACGGCAAAGAGAGGCCCGACCCTGTAGGCGACGCTCTCAGCGTCCTGTTTGATTTCCGCGCTATTTTCCGAGAACTTCATTTTCGATTTTATACCCCTTTAAAAACTCCGAAGCGCTCATCCTCTTTTTACCTTCTATCTGGAGTTCAGTCGCGAGAAAAATTCCCTTGCCGCATTTTATTGCCATGCCGCTACAGTTGTTTTCGATTATAGTTCCTGCACCGGCGCCTCTCGTATCAGGCAGAACCTTCCCGCCGTAAATCTTCAAGACCTTCCCTTTAAGATAAGTATAAGCGCCGGGCTTCGGGCAAAGCCCCCTGACCTTGTTTTTTATTTCAATTGCGGAAAGACTCCAGTCTATGAGGGCGTCTTCTTTTTTAAGCGGCAACGCGAAGGTGGCGCGGCTTGAGTCCTGCGCCAAAGGGGTAATGTTGCCTTCCGCGAGAAGGCGAAGAGTTTTTACGAGAAGCTCCGCGCCGATCAACGAGAGCCTCTCGGAAAGTTCCCCTGCTGTTTCGTCTTCTCCTATCTCTGTTTCTTCGATAAGAAGCGCAGGCCCTGTATCCATGCCTCTGTCCATGAGCATGGTCGAGACGCCCGTTGATTTGTCTCCGTTCATTATAGCCATGTTTATGGGAGAGGCGCCCCTGTAAAAAGGCAGTATCGAGGCGTGCACGTTTACGCATCCCATTGGCGGCACGCTCAATATCTCCTGCGGCAATATCCTGCCATACGCCACGACCGCCATAACGTCGGGCTTGATGGAGTTAAGTTCCGCCAGAAATTCCGCGTTATGCGTTATGCTCGACGGCTCAAGAACGGGAAGCCCGCGCTTTAACGCGAACTCCTTTACCCGACTCGGAGCCACGGCTTGTCCGCGTCCTCTTGGTTTTTCAGGCCGGGTAACGACAGCGGCGACGTCGAACCCCGCCTGAAGAAGCCTCTCGAGCGAAGGGACCGAAAATTCCGGAGTGCCCATGAATACTATGCGTAGCGGCCTCATGAATTGCCTGTTCCTTTACAAGGCCGTCTCGATAGAGGCCATCTCCCTTTTATATCTTCGAACCACGAATTCCCGTTTGAGGCGGCTAAGCCTGTCTATGAAAAGTATCCCGTCCAAGTGGTCTATCTCGTGCTGCAAAGCAACGGCCAAAAGCCCCTCGGCGTTTATTCCGATTGCTTTTCCGTTTTCGTCAATTGCCCTTACGATAACCTTCGCCGCCCTCTTGACCTCCTCAATAACGCCGGGAACGCTCAGACAACCTTCTTCGTATTTTTGCTCGCCCTCGAAGAGGACTATTTCAGGGTTTACGAGTTTAAAGAGCGTTTTCTTTTTAGGCTCGCGCTCTTCTTCATCGTCGTCTCCTTCGGTGAACTCAGGCACTTCCATGACTACTATTCTTTTCCCTATGCCGACTTGCGTCGCGGCAAGACCTATGCCTCCGGACGCTCTCATGGTTTCGAGCATGTTGTCGATGATTTTTTTAATCTCCGAGTCAACTGCCTTTACGGGCGCGGCCTTGGTCTTTAATAACGGATTGGGGTATATGAGTATTTCGAGCCTCATATTGTAATTATAACCTAAAAAATGCCGTTAAACAATCACACGGTGCTTACCGGGTCAATGTCTATGTATATTGCGACTCCGGGCTGTTTTAAGGCCAAAAACTCTTTTTTAAAGGCGCTAAGAAATCTGTTAAGCCCTGTAGCGTCCTTGCTCTTTATTAGCATGTGAAAACGATACAGCCCTTTAAGCCTCGGTATCAGAGCAGGGG
>JBAQMW010000236.1:0-3074 GCA_049303155.1 Thermodesulfobacteriota bacterium
GGCCTCGGCAATGACGCTCGCCGCCGGAACCGCGCACACGTCGCTTCTTTCGATCGCGGCCTTAAAGGGTTTTTTCGTGACAATATCAATCGAGCGAAGGGGTTTATAAAGTGTAGGTATGGGCTTCATCGCGGCCTTTAAGATTATGGGCTCGCCGTTCGACATGCCGCCTTCTATCCCGCCGGCGTTATTCGTCTTTCTAAAAAATCTTTTTGATATCGGCCAGTAGCCGTTCTTGCCCGACGGAGCGCGTCCGTAAAATATCTCGTCATGCACCTTTGAGCCGGGAGTCGAAGCCACGTCGAAGCCCATGCCGACTGATACGCCTTTTATGGCCTGTATGCTCATTAAGGCCATAGAAATCCTTGCGTCAAGTTTCCTGTCCCACTGGACGTGGCTTCCGAGCCCGGGCGGAACGCCGGTTACAATTACCTCGAACGCGCCTCCGAGGCTGTCGCCGGATTTCTTGGCTCTGTCTATGGCCTTCTTCATCTTTTCGGAGGCGCGCCAGTCCGGACACCTTACCTCGCTTGATTCGGCGAGTTTAAAACTCTTCAAGAGGTCTTTACCTTGGATTTCTTGAACGCACTTCACCCCGCCTATCTCCACGACGAAGCTCATGACGTTCATGCCGAACCCCGCGAGAAACTCCTTCGCCACTGCCCCGACCGCCACCCTCGCACACGTCTCCCTCGCGCTCGAACGTTCGAGAATGTCCCTTAAGTCGAATGTCGCATACTTTAAGGCGCCGGAAAGGTCGGCATGGCCGGGTCTCGGACGGGTTACAAGTTCCGCCTTTCCGGCGTTACGAGGCTCAACCGACATCCGCTCCTCCCAGTTGGGCCAATCGAGATTCTGAATCACAAGGGTTATGGGAGAGCCGAGGGTTTTGCCGAACCTGACGCCGGAGGTGATTTCGACCATGTCCTTTTCAATGGATTGCCTGAGACCCCTGCCATAGCCCTTCTGTCTTCTCGACAGTTCACGGTCTATGTTTGATGCAAGAAGATTCACGCCCGAAGGCATGCCCTCTATGACGGAGGTGAGGGATTTTCCGTGGGATTCGCCTGATGTGAGGTATCTGAGCATGACCGTAATCTCCGGCCTGTTGATTTTATTGAAGACGAGATTTTATGCAGGGCCGACCCGCTCTGTGGAGCGGGCGCCCTGCCTGCCCTACGTGTTTTATAGTTCATTCCCCAAATCAAAAATGCACCCCGAAGGGTGCATTTTTGGCGTCAATCGAACTGTCTTATCCTGCGGTACTGTCTTCCGTTTTAATGATTGTGGGCGTGATGAAGATGAGAAGTTCGTTCTGACTGTCCGAGACTGATTTATTCTTAAAGAGCCAGCCGAGTATGGGTATGTCCTTCAAGAAGGGGATACCGTCTTCGCCTTTCGAGGTATTTGATATTATAATACCGCCGATTACGGTAGTCTCGCCGTCTTTGACAAGCACTTTTGTGTTAACTTCTTTTTTGCTTTTAAGCGCCGGAACAGTGGTGGTCTCAAAGGTCTCGTCTTTCGCTATAATATTCATAATAACGCTTCCGTCGGGAGTAATCTGGGGCGTAACCTCAAGACTCAAAGTCGCCTCAACCTTCGTTGGCTCAGTAGCCGTTCCCGTGGGAGGAGATGATATTTCCTTGCCCTGGCTTATCACTGCTTTTACGTTATCCATCGTAACGACACGCGGCCTGGATATAATCTTCAACTGGCCCTGATGTTCGCCTGCCGAGAGCCTCAAATCGAGCAACATCGGATTGGCGCCTGTCTTGCCGATTACGAAGCCGAGTGCGCCTAAAGTATTTGCGGCGGGAAGATTAACCGCGTAGTTGGAAACGCCGCTGTCCCCGAAAGAACTCGGCCCTGTAACACTCGACCCCGCGCTTCCGAATATGGAGGTATGCACCTTGCTCGTCTTGGCGGAGTCCGGAAACTGCGTGTCAACGCCCCACTGGATGCCCAAATCCCTCGTGAACTCCGTCGTGGCATAAACTATCCGCGCCTCTATCAAGACCTGAGGCGTCGGCTTGTCAACCCTCTTTATGTAATCCTTGGCAGCCGCTATGCCGGCCTTTGTGTCTCTTATTATGAGCGTATTCGTCGTCTCATGCACGGTAGGCACGCCCCTGTCGCTCAAAACGCTCTTTACCTGATCCTTAAGGGTTGACGCCTTGTCGTAATTTATGGATATGTACTCGGTCGTAAGGTCTTCCTCTTTTTCCTCTTTTTTCCTCGCGGCAACCTCTTCATCTTTTTCTTTGCGTATCTTGTCGCGCGAGGAGACCCTGATTACATTGCCTTCCTCGATTTTATCGAGCCCTTTCATCTTTAGTATGAGGTCGAACGCCTGATCCGCCGGAATTTTCTTCAGCCGAAGCGTTATCCTGCCCTTCACGTCTTCCTCCGAGGCCACTATGTTCTTATCCATCTCCTCGGCTATGATCTTCAAGATGTCCGTTACCTGCGCGTCTATCATGTCTATATCTATCTTCCGCCCCTTATATTTCTTGGGCTGCAACCTCTCGTCAGCGAGAGGTTTAGCCATCGGAATCTCGGCCTTCGGAGCGGAGACCTTTGCCTTGGCCGGAGTTTCCGCTGCGGCATGCGCCGCCGCCTTGGAAGCGGCGAAAGCCACGTTTATCGTTCCGTTGGACTCCTTTACCGTATAGGCGGTCTTTTCGTTCAACTTAACCAATATCCTTACGTTCTTGTCCTCCTCTACCGGCTGAAACGAGCTTATGGAAGACACGGCCGTGTTCAACTCCGAAGCGTCGAGCGTCATCTTCAACTCGTCCGGAATGGCCGCCTGAGATATCTCGAGCGTAACGGTAAGCCCCTCGTTTGACTCAGTCACTTTATAAGCGGGCTTGCCCGAAGTCGTTATGGAAAGCATTCCACCGTTCCCGTTCACCTTGCGAAAATTGACGCTCTTTACGTTAAGAACTTCGCCCTCAACCGAAAGAGCCTCAGGAACCACGGCAACTTCGGCCGGCATTGCCGGTTCGGGAACCGCGGCCGGCTCCGGCGCCGGCGCCGCCTCTACCTCCGGCTCCGGCTCAGGAGGCACA
>JBAQMW010000237.1:0-8969 GCA_049303155.1 Thermodesulfobacteriota bacterium
GGTCGGGCGCGACGAAGATGAGGCGGGGCACCCATGCGAAGCATGGGTCGGCGTATTTTTATATACGCCGCAACGACGAGACAAAGAGCAACGCAGGTATGCGAAGTTATGACGCTCCGCGATAAGAGGATTTTCTTCTTTATTGTCTTATCTGGGTTCGACATACTCTTTGCCGTCTATGGTGAAGAGTTTCCGCGGCAAGGCGTTTACGGAGCCGTCTTTTTTGACGAAGAATATGTCCATGGTTACAGGCTCGTCGCCGGCCTTGAACTGCCAGTCTATTTCGCCGGTTTGGAATTTGGAGGCCGGGTCGGTTGAGTAGCGGTAGGACGCGAAAAGCTTGTGGTCGCCCTTTTTCAGGTCTCCCTTGAATATCAGGTGCCTTCCGCCGGCGTCCATGGCCTTGTTTTCGTCGGTCGTGTAAAGATGGCTCCAAAGAGAGACGCCGTTGTCTTTAAGCTCGACGGACACTATCTTGAATCCTTTTTCTTTTTTCACGTAAACGGTAGTCTGGGTCAAAAGGCCGGTTATGTCGCCCTCCGCGTTAAGTCCTGTTTTGAGTTCGCGGAGCCTTTTGTCTATGGCCTCGTAATGAATATAGAGTTCCTCGATGAGGTCTCTTACGGAATCTTCTTCCTTAGCGGCCGCCGGAGCGGGCTTATTTTGCGTTGCCGCAGCGCTTGCCGGATGGGTATTGCAGAGGAAAAAAAAGAGGCTCCACAGCAGAGCCGTCGCCAGAATCCTTGTTGCCGTTTTATTCAAGTCTGAGGTTTTCTTCGTCATAGGCGTAGAAGAGCCATTCGTTAATTTTAGCATAAAGGCCGATGGTATTTCAATGCGGCGGGCGTGACGCCCGCACCCACAATGTTTTAACTTGCTTTACGCTATGCGTGCCACAGGGGTTTATTTATTCATTGTGCCGTCCGCAAGGACGGGCACGAGGTTCGCGTATTTTGCGATAAGTTTTTTCTGTCCCGCGGAAGGGAAGACGACCGTAAGCTTGACTGCTTCGCCGTTTCCCTCTTTGGCCTTTATGACGCCGGAGCCGAAGTTCGGATGCGCGACCTTCATGCCTATCTTCCAGTTAGCTCCGCTAAGTTCCGAAGATCCGGCGTCCATCGAGTAATACGGCGCGTCTATTTCGGGCTTTGACGGCTTCTCAAGCATTTCAGGGGTCGCGTAATACCCGTCTTCGCACGGTTCGTAGCGAGGCTCGGAATTCCACCTTGACCCGGCCCATCCCGGGGTACCCATGCGGAGCATGGGTCGCGGGCACCCTGTCTCTGATTTTTCGGTACGACTCGCGCTGATCCCGACAGAGGTCTTTTCAATGAACTCGTCCGATATTTCGTCAACGAACCTCGACCTTGTCTGGAATCTTTCCATTCCGAATATCGTCCTCACGCGGGCGGAGTAAAGGTAGAGGCGTTCCTTGGCTCGCGTCATGCCGACGTAAAAAAGGCGGCGTTCTTCTTCAAGTTCGGCAAGGCTTCCCGTGCTTCTTTGGTGCGGAAACAATCCTTCTTCGAGTCCGGTAAGGAATACTGTCTTGAATTCGAGCCCCTTTGCCGAATGGAGGGTCATGAGAGTAACGCGGTTGGTTTTGTCCTCGTAGTTGTCAACTGCCGTCGCGAGAGAGACGAGTTCCAAAAATTCGCCGAGAGAAGGCGTTAGCGAGCGGGTCTCGTAGTCTTTTATCGCCGATATGAATTCGTGTATGTTTTCGAGCCGGTTGGAGGCATCTTCGGTGTTTTCCTCTTTCCACATGCCGATGTATCCGGTCTCTTCGAGGAGTTTTATTGCTATTTCGTGTATCGGTTTTTCGTCTTTGTTTAACTCCTCTCTCGACCTTTCGAACGCCTCGAAAAGCCCTGCCTGAGCCGGCTTTTTAAGGGCGCCGCGTTGAATCCCCTCTTTGAACGCATCGAAAAGGGTTATATTAAGAGTTTTGGCGATGGATTCTATTTCGTTCAGGGTAACAGAGCCTACGCCTCTCGCCGGGGTGTTGATTATCCTCCTAAGGCTCAAAGAGTCTTTGGGGTTTACGAGCACGCGAAGGTAAGAGATGGCGTCTTTTACCTCGCTTCTTTCGTAAAACTTCATGCCTCCGACTATTGCGTAGGGTATGGATTCGGTCATGAGGCGTTCTTCCAAGACCCTTGACTGGGCGTTAGTGCGATAGAAGACGGCGAAGTCTTTGTACGAGGCAAAGGAGTTTTTCCTTATGCCGTCCTTTATGACGGACGCCACATTCCTCGCCTCGGCGTGTTCGTCGGAGCATTCGGCGTATTTCACGGGCTCGCCGTCCGGGTTTTCGCTCCAGAGCTTTTTTTCGTATCTCATGGAGTTGTTTTTTATGACTGAATTCGCGGCGTTCAAGATATTGCTGCTCGAGCGGTAGTTTTGCTCGAGCCTCATTATTGTGGCGTCAACCCAGTCTTTCTCGAATTCGAGGATGTTTCTTATGTCCGCGCCCCTCCACGCGTATATGGACTGGTCGGGGTCGCCGACGGCGAAGATGTTTCTGTGGCGTCCGGCAAGGGCCTTAACGAGTTCGTACTGGGCGCGGTTCGTGTCCTGATACTCGTCCACGAGCACGTGCAGAAACCGCTCCCTGTAACGCTCCAACACGCCGGGATGCTTTTTAAAGAGCGCGAGAGGGACGCATATCAGGTCTCCGAAGTCGAGGGCGTTCATCTCGCGGAGTTTTTTCTGGTAAAGCGAATAAATCAATGAAACCCTCTCCTCGAAAAAACCCTTATGTGACTCCGCGTATTCTTCCGGGGAGATGTGTTCGTTTTTGGCCTGGTCTATTCTCGCCAAAATAGCCTTCGGTTGAAAGGCTTTTTCGCTTATGGAGAGGTCTGCCATAGCGAGCCTTACGAGTTTCAGCTGGTCGTCGTCGTCATACACCGTGAGATTGGATTGAAGCCCGATGACATGGCCTTCCAGTTTGAGAATCTTGAGTCCCAAGGAGTGGAACGTGCCGAGCCATAAAGAGTCCGCCGCAGTTCCCAAAAGCCGTCTTAGACGCTCTTTTATCTCTTCGGCGGCCTTGTTGGTGAAGGTGACGGCGGTTATGCGGTCGGCAGGGACGTTTCGTTTTCTCACGAGGTGCGCGATGCGGCTCGTCAGGAGTTTCGTCTTTCCGCTTCCGGCTCCGGCAACGACAAGAAGCGGCCCGTCTTTGAACACGGCCGCCTCAATTTGCATGGCGTTCAGGTCTTTAAGTTCGGGCATACATATAAAATAACATAAAGACGGTTTCGAGACAACGGTAAAACCGTTAATCCCCCCGACCCATCCTTCGGATGGGTGCCCCGCCCCTTTGAAAAAGGGGGGAATCGTTGTGTCGGAAATTTTTTTGCTATTAAGTTGCAATGCCGCCTTAATTCTGTTATTTTTAAGTCATTATGCCTCTTAACGTGGTATTTGTATCTTCCGAGATAATACCTTTCGCAAAGACAGGCGGCCTCGCCGACGTCGCTGGCTCGCTTCCCCTCGCGCTTAGGAAATTAGGCTGTAACGTTACTCTTTTCATGCCTCTTTACAGGGAGGTCCGCGAAAAAAAACTCATGGGCGAATCAACGGGCAAATATATTCCCGTAAGGGTCGGACGAAGAGAGGTTTCCTGCGAACTCTATAAAAGCGAGCTCGAAGGCATCCCGGTTTATTTCCTGAGAAAAGACGAATACTTCGACAGGAGTTATCTTTACTCAACGCCTGAGGGGGATTACTTCGACAACCTCGACAGGTTCGTTTGTTTTTCAAAGGGCGTTTTGGAATCGCTCCTCGCCCTCGGCATAAAGCCCGACGTCATTCACGTAAACGACTGGCAGTCCTCCCTCATATCGGCTTATATAAAAGGGGTTTACTGGTATCACTTCCAAGACACCGCAACCCTCCTCACAATCCACAACATAGCCTATCAGGGGCTTTTCGATAAGGAGTTTTTCGATATTACCGGCCTTCCCCCCGAGTTTTACGATATCGAGGGGTTCGAGTTTTGGGACAAGATGAGTCTCTTAAAGGGCGGCATAGTCTATAGCGACATTATTACTACCGTGAGCCAAGGATACAGCAAGGAGATACAGACTCCGGAATACGGTTACGGCCTTGAGGGGGTATTGAGTAAAAGGAGCGATGTGCTTCACGGAATACTGAACGGGGTTGATTATGGGGTATGGGAGCCTAAGACCGACAAGTTCATCGCGGCCAATTACGACTCTAAAAGCCTTAAGGCCAAGGCGGACTGTAAAAGAGATTTGCTAAAAGAGTATTCCATGAACCTTCCGGAAAACTCCCCTCTCATAGGCATTATATCGAGGCTCGCCGACCAGAAGGGCTTTGACATACTTTCAAAGGCAATGGAAGAGCTTATGTCGCTCGATATAGGCATCGTAGTGCTCGGCACGGGAGAGAAAAAATATCACGAACTCTTTACGGAACTTGCAAGGCGTTATCCCAAAAAACTCGGAGTCAAGATAGCCTTTGATAACGCCCTCTCTCATAAGATAGAGGCAGGGTGCGATATGTTTCTCATGCCGTCCCGGTATGAGCCTTGCGGCCTTAACCAGATATACAGCCTGCGCTACGGCACAATCCCGATAGTCAGGGCGACCGGCGGGCTTGACGACACCATAAAGGACTATAACAAGGGCGAGGGGAACGGGTTCAAGTTCGTTGAATACTCCGAGGAGGCGCTCGTAGCCAAGGTGAAAGAGGCAGTTAACGTATATTCCGACAAAAATGCGTGGCAGGCGTTGCAAAAAAAAGCTATGGCCGAGGATTTTTCATGGGACGTCTCTGCCAAGAAATACGTTGAATTATATGAAGCGGCGATTAAAAAGGCGGCGAAGTCTTAGTTCGGCTTGAATTCCTCCCCTCTGCACAAAACTTACTCATCTCTGCCTTTTAAAAAAACACCTCAATTCGGATTTATTCGAAAAACCGCCCAAAAACCGCTGGCACGGTATTTGCTTATGTTTATTATAATGGCTACTGTAAGGTAAGCGAGATTGCTTCGCCAGCCTCTACTGAGATTATAGAAGGGTCGAAGGGCTCGCAATGACGACTTTAATGACGCTAACTTTGTGAAGAGAGTGGTTATTATAGAAGACAATGCCTCCGAGAGGCGGGTCTTAAGGGCTCTTGTCGAGGACATGGGCTACGAGGTCGTGGGCGAGGGAGCGGACTTCGATGCCGCAATAAAGATCTGCCGTGAAACCGGGCCTGATATCGTCGTCATGGACGTCGGACTTCCCGGCAGGGACGGTATTGAGGCGGCCGAAGAGATAAACCGCGCGTGTCCGGCCGCGATTCTTCTTGTAACGGGCGCAGAGGACGAGGAGACCGTAAAAAGAGCGGTTCGTTCCGGGGTCATGGGGTATCTTGTAAAACCGGCCGGAGGAGAACTTCGCCCGGCGATGGAACTTGCAATATCGAGGTTCAGGGAGTTTGAGGAACTGCGGAAGGAAAACGAGGACCTTAAAAATACCATCGAGTCGAGAAAATTCATAGAAAAGGCCAAGGGGCTTTTGATGGAAAAGGAAAAAATCTCGGAGGCCGAGGCCTTTTCTAAAATACGCAAGATAAGCATGGATAAGAGAAAGACCATGAGAGAGGTGGCGGAGGTCATAATCGCCCTCGACGTTAAGTTGTAGGGGCGGGGGTATGCTTGCGAGGAGATTTTGTAGCTCAGCCCTTTAGGGCTGATACTTATCAGGGCTAAAGCCCTGAGCTACGTAAACAACATCCTCTCCCGTTAAACCACGTTAAGCAGGGGTAGGGTTTTTCCTGCCTATTTATAAGAGGCGGCCGGTTAACTTATGGAACGCATTAAAAAAGCGCTAATCATACAGCACGTTCCCCACGAGGGCCTCGGCATAATAGGCGAAGTCTTGACTTCCTTCGGCATAGAGGCGGAGTTTGTGCGGGTTTATCGCGGAGAGAGAGTGCCGCATGAGTTGGATAACGGGACTCTTCTCATAGTTTTAGGCGGGCCTATGGGCGTTTACGAATTAGACCTCTATCCGTTCCTTAAAGACGAATTGAATCTCCTCGAAAGTGCGTTTAGAAAAGATTCGCCTGTTCTCGGAATATGTCTCGGCTCTCAGCTTATGGCAAAGGCCGCCGGAGCGAGAGTTTACAAGGGCGGCAAAAAAGAAATAGGCTGGTATGACGTTGAATTGACCGGTGATGGCGCGAGGGACGGGCTTTTCTTGAGTTTTCCGAAAAAGTTCCGGGTCTTTCAGTGGCACGGGGACACCTTCGACGTGCCGCGAGACGCGCATCTTCTCGCGTCTTCAAAGGATTTTCCAAATCAGCTCATACGCATAGGCAGGCGCGCCTACGGTATACAGTTCCATCTTGAGGTTACGGAGCGCATGGTTTATGCGTGGCTGAAGGAAAACTCGGAAGAACTCGTCTCTTTAAAAGGCGTTATAGAGCCGAAGGAGATAAAAAAGGAAACTCCCGGCGCCATTACTATTTTAAATCAATACGGGAGAACGGTTTTTACGAGGTTTCTCAGGGTATAGTTTGAACACGCTTACGAGGGCTGCAACGGCGCGGCGCATCGGGGCTTAACCCAACGGTTGGTAAGGCAAGGGCGCCTTTCTCCGTAAAAACAAAAAGGAGGAAAGGACAACATGAAAAAAGCACTCGCTTTGATAGTTTCGGCAATATGCGTGTTCTACGGCGCGGAGGCGTTCGCAACGCCCTCCACACACATCTGGGCGCCGTCCACCGACGTGCAGGCGTATCTGGTTCCGCACGTTACCTATGACGTTTATATTCCTGTAAAGAGCGGCGACGATGTCGTTGGCGGAAACACGGGTAGCCGCCCGGCCGTTATCACCAATATCGGACTTACCGTAGGCGTGCTTCCTTACGAAAAACTCCAACTTGAGCTCGGTTTCGACCATATAACCGGATTCAGTTTTTTTAGTTCCGGGGACCTCGACGATACTCCGATTTACTTCAACGCCAAACTCGGAGTGCCGGAAGGCGCACTCGGAGCGAATATGCCGGCTTTGGCCATAGGTTCTTACATGCTTGGCACAAATAGCGGAGGAGAGGCGAGGGCCGGCGAAATCCCTGAGCCCGGAACCGACTTTAACGTTCATTACGCCAAGGTGGCTAAGACATTCGGTTCTTTCGGAAGGCTTTCCGCCGGTTACTACACCGGAAACAAGGCTCTTCTTGTTGACGAAAACGGAAAAGAGGACGCGAGCGGGATACTTCTTTGCTGGGAAAGGACCATGAGCGAGATATCCGACAAACTCGGGGTCGCGGTGGATTACATGGGAGGGGATAATAGTTTCGGCGCTTTGAGTTACGGTGGTTCGTGGAAGTTTTCGCCCAAGGTGAGCGTCATAGCGGCGTATGTTGATCAGAATAACGACGATCTGTTCTTCATAGAAGATTGGTTCACGTTGCAGGCCGATATAGATTTCTGATATTTTTAAGTAAAAAGGCTTTATCGCAAGCGACCCTCCTCCTCGCTTGGAGATGAGGATGAGGGTGGGGCAAAGACGCCCATGATATACATGGCGCAAACGGCGTCGTCCCTTACAAAAAGGCGCGTGCGCCTTTATTGAACCCGATTATCAAAGGAGGAGGAAGCATGAAAAAGATAGAGGCGATAATAAAACCGTTCAAGCTCGAAGACGTGAAAAAGGCCTTGCACGAACTGAATATCGAAGGCATGACGGTTACGGAGGTGCGCGGCTTCGGCCGTCAGAAAGGCCACACCGAACTCTATAGGGGCGCGGAATATCAGGTGGATTTTCTGCCGAAAATGAAGATTGAGGTCGTAACGTCCGAAGAGATGGCGGTAAAGGCGGTCGAGGCCATAGTGAACGCCGCGCGGACCGGTCAGATAGGCGACGGCAAGGTCTTCGTCTCGAAGGTCGAGGAGACGGTGAGGATAAGGACAGGGGAAAAGGGCAAGGACGCGCTGTAGATATAAAAAACACTGGATTCCCGCTCAAAAGACTGCGGGAATGACAGGACAAAGGAGGAACATCTCATGAAAAAGTTTGCTTTCGTAAAATTGATTATATTGTTGATAGGCATAGGCCTTTTCCTTCCGGGCTTTTCAGGGACAGGCCTTGCCGATGACGCGAGCGTCGTAGCGCAAGCAGAGGCGGCCGCGCCTGAGGCAGCAGCCGAAACTCCGAAGATAGACACCGGAGATACGGCGTGGGTTTTGATTTCTACCGCTCTTGTGATGCTCATGACTCCGGGGCTCGCGTTCTTTTACGCGGGCATGGTGAGGCGGAAGAACGTGCTCGGCACGATGATGCACAGTTTCTTCATACTCTGCCTTATAAGCATACAGTGGGTCATATGGGGTTACACGCTGTCTTTCGGCGCGGATGTAAGCAGCATCATAGGAGGGCTTGAGTTTTTCGGGTTGAACGGAGTGGGGGGCGAGGCCAAGGGCACGATACCCCACCTGATATTCATGATGTTTCAGGGCATGTTCGCGATAATAACCGTGGCCCTCATAACCGGAGCCATCGCGGAGAGGGTAAAGTTCTCGGCCCTCGTTATCTTCGCGCTTGTCTGGACGACGGTAATTTACGACCCGCTTTGCCACTGGGTGTGGGGAGGAGGGTGGCTTATGAGCATGGGCGCGCTGGATTTCGCCGGAGGCACTGTCGTCCATATCAGTAGCGGCGTTTCGGCCCTCGTGTTCGCCCTTGTCATAGGAAAAAGAAAGGGCTATCCCAAAGAGGCCATAATGCCGCACAGCATCGGGCTTACGCTCCTTGGCACGGCGCTTTTGTGGTTCGGGTGGTTCGGATTTAACTCAGGGAGCGCCCTCGGCGCTAACGGCATCGCCGCCTTGGCTTTTGTTACGACCAATACCGCCGCGGCAGCCGCGGCCTTGGGATGGGTGTTCTTCGAGTGGATGCACAGGGGCAAACCGACCGTGCTCGGAGCGGCCTCCGGAGCGGTTG
>JBAQMW010000238.1:0-8886 GCA_049303155.1 Thermodesulfobacteriota bacterium
GTTGACGAGCCCATTGCGAACTCGTCCATGTTGAGTTTGCCGAGCATAACCGCGCCTGAATTTTTAAGTTTTTCAACGACAGTCGCGTCGTAAGGCGGCACGAAGTTTTCGAGTATCTTCGATGCGCAGGTGGTGCGCACGCCCTTTGTCGTGAAGATATCCTTTATGCCGAAGGGTATGCCGGTAAGGGGATTCGAATCGCCTCGTTTTAGTCTTTTGTCCGCTTCCTCGGCTTGCTTAAGAGCCATTGCCGGAGGTATGACGGTCAGATAGGCGCGGATTTTTTTGTCAACGTCTTCGATGCGTTTAAGATACGCGCTTGTCAACTCCTTCGAGCTTATCTCGCGTTTTTTCAGTTTTTCCGCTGATTCGTTAAGCGTAAGAGAGGTTATGTCCAAGGACTTCTCCTTAAATTAAGTTGAGGGTTTTTATTATAAACTTTCGAACGGGTTTTTACAAGGATTGCGGACGGTGCAGTGAATGTAGGGCAGGGCTTCAGCCTTGCCGGCCGTAGAGGTCTTCCGGCGATACCTCAAAGACCTCTTTTATGAGGTCTTCGGTGAGGACCTCGCAAGGCGGGCCGATTTTTTTTATTTTGCCGTCTTTCATCACGCAGACCTTCTCAAATCTCCTGACAAGGTTTATGTCGTGGATTGCGACAATCGCGGAGGAGTTTTTCATCCCGGTCATTTTTTTAATGAGGTTTATGAGCTCGAGTTGGTATTTTATGTCGAGGTTCGTAAGCGGCTCGTCGAGGAGGAGGGTTTTCGCGCCTTGAACGAGCATCATGGCTAAAAATGCCCGCCTCCTTTCTCCTCCGCTCAATTCAAAGACCTTTCGTTGCGCCTTATCCGAAAGCCCTGTTATCGAGAGGGCTTCTTCGATTGTAAGGCCCGTATTTTTGCCGTGATATTGTCCCATCGAGGCGATTTCGCGAACCGTAAAAGACACGTCCATGTCTATTATCTGGGGCAGGTAGCTCACGAGGGAGGCGCGTTCCTTAGGCGAGTATTTCGATATCAAGTTTCCGAATACTCTTACCTCTCCTTCGAGAGGAGAGAGGATGCCCGAAGACAGTTTAAGGAGAGTGGATTTTCCAGAGCCGTTCGGCCCGATAAGGGCCGCGAGTTCGCCTTTCTCGAGGGTAAAGGAGAGGTTTTTTAAGATTTCGTTTTTGTTGTCGTAAGAGAAGGAGATGTTTTTAAGTTCGATGCCTTCCATTGCCTATCTCCCGTGCCTTCTTATGAGGTATATGAAGTACGGTGCGCCGATTATGGAGGTTATTATGCCGGACGGTATCTCGGTCGGAGAGATGACGGTTTTTCCGATTGCGTCGGCTAAGGCGAGAAACGTCGCGCCGAAGAGCGCGGAAAGAGGAAGCAAAAGTCTTGCCCCGCTTCCGGTTAAAAATCGCACTGCGTGAGGAATGAGCAATCCGACAAATCCTATTATCCCGCCCATTGTCACCGAAACTGCCGTCATGAGAGACGCGGCTACGAAGAATATGAACCTTTCCTTTGACGGAGAAAACCCGAGGCTGTGCGCGAATTCGTCGCCCAAGGCAAGGGCGTTTAGCGCGTTCGAGCGTAAAATCGCCGCGCCTAACCCTATTGCCGAAAGAATGAATCCGTAAGGCATGAGAGCCCAGCCCGAATAAGAAAGGTCTCCGAATATCCAGAGAAGGGTTCTTCTTACGCCGTAATCGCTTGAGAGGCTCATCAAGAGCATTAGGATTGCCGTGAAAAGAAATCCTAATCCTATGCCCGCCAAAAGAAGCCTTTCAGGGGTGAAGGCCGCGTTTTTTTTGCCGAGAACTCCGACTATGACGCAGGTTATAACAGCGCCAATGAACGCCAAAAGAGGCAGAGAAAAATATCCCGTCGTTGTTATGCCCAGGACAAGGCCCATAGCGGCCGAAAGAGCGGCTCCGCTCGATATGCCGAGGATGTAGGGGTCTGAAAGGGGGTTTCTAAGGATACCCTGCAAAACCGCTCCCGAGGCTCCGAGAGAGGCTCCGACGATGACGGCAGTCAAGAGGCGTGGAAGGCGAAGCGCAAAGAGTATCTCTTTTGAGAGAGGGTCGGTCGTAAATGGATTTATCGGCCCGCCTCCGAGGAAAAGACAGGCGAGTATTATGGCTATTGACGCTCCTGCGAGGATTATTATTTTTTTATTGTTCATGGTTGTTCCAGCAAATCGCAGTAATTGAATCTCTTATCCCTTAAGACGGTTTCGCCTATTTTAAACCGGACGGGCGTTTTAAAAATCGGCCCGTCGAACGCGAACGAATGGAATTCTCCGTTCTCGCCGCACGGGTCGACCGTTGGTGGAAGTTCCGTTAAAAACCCCTCGTCAAAGACGCGTCCGGCGAATCTTCCGTCGAGCTTATCAATGTCAACGCACGTGATTATCGCCTTAAAGCCGCTTTTGATGAACCTTTTAGCGAGTTCCTTCGAGTCTCTTTTCCATATAGGGAATATTCCGCTCATGCCGATTTTAGAGAGGTTGTCTTCGCGGTATTTTTTCAGGTCTTCGAGGAATATGTCGCCGAAGGCCACGGCATCCACCCCCGATGCCTTATATTCCAAGAGAATGGCCTGCATCTCTGATTCGTATTCTTCGTTTGACGAGTTTTTCGATATAAAGACCTTTTCGAGAGGTATGCCGATGGACTGCGCCTGGCGTTCGAGGAGGGTTTCCCTTACCCCGTGCATGCTTATCCTTCCGTAGTCCCGCGTAACGGTAGTAAGGAGCGCAACGACATTGACATCCGGTCGTTTTGAAATCTTATCGAGCGCCATGGAACTGTCCTTGCCGCCGCTCCACGCGAAGACGATTTTTTTCGCCGCGTTTTTTCTTCTTTTGTCATTCCCGCAATGTAGGACAGGTGACCCTTCCCTTCGGGTGGGTACCCCGCCTGTCAAATCTGCCGGTTCCTCGTTTTCACGAGGACAAGCTTTTGAGCGGGAATCTAGTGTTTTATTTTTTGTCAAGGAACTCATCCATCTCCTCCATTCCCTCGATGAATCTCGGCCCCGTCCTGAGTATTTTTTCGCTTATGTAATAGACGCGTTTATTTTTAACGGCGTTCGTGTTTTTAAGTTTTTCGAGCAAACTTTCCGATACCTTCTTGATATCGCCTATCGCACCCATGCCCGCGCCCAAGAATATGACGTCAGGAGAGCGCCTTAACGCCTCTTCTATCGAGAATTTGGGATAAGGGCCGAAGGAATCAAAGGCCGCGTTTTTAAGGCCTAAGATTTCCATTGCCTCGTTTATCGCCGTTTCTTTTCCTGCCACTACGAGCGGCTCAGGCCATACTATGAAAAGGGCGGTCTTTCTTGAAAATGGTTTTTTAAGCGCAATAACGGAGGCCTCTATCTTTACAGCGAGTTTTTCGGCTTTGTCATTTGCCTCGACTGTTGCCCCGAGCCGCCTTATTTCATCCGGAAGCCTATGGATGCTTCTGCCGTCGAATACAAAGGTTTTAATTCCGAGACCGTTAAGTTTTTCTTCTATCTCTTTCGGGTTTCCGTCTGTCGTGAGTATGGCGAGGTCCGGTCTGAGCCTCATTATCGCCTCGAAAGAGGGATTTATGATGCCGCCGATTTTCGGCTTTGCCTTGGCCTCAGGAGGCCAGTCGCAGAAGTCCGTAACGCCGACGATTTGATCCTCAAGACCCAATGCGAAAAGTGTTTCCGTAACGCTCGGGGCGAGCGAGATTATCCTTTCAAAAGCAAAGGACTCTTTTGCCATAAGAAGAATCAGTATTATCAGTATGAGACGTCTCATGTCAGATTTTGGCCGCGCAAAATAGCAAAAACAGCGCCTCTCCCAATTCGCTTTGAAAGCCGAAAACATCCCCCGTAACGCCGCCGAGCTTTTTAATGAAGAAATTAGTAAGCACGCGGGCCAGAACGAGCAGTATCAAAAATACCGCCATCCCTTTTATGCCGAAAAACCAAACAAGCGGCAATAGCGTGATTAAGGAGGCGATGAAAAAGGTTTTGTTCGTGTTGGAAGAGAAGTTCGCTCCGAGGCCGTGTTCTTCTCTTGCGTATTTTCCCCATGTTGCCATCGGAACCATGACCCACCGCCCGATAACCGGGAATAAAAACAACGCTGCGCGTTTTATGTCCGGCGAAAGATTTTCAATGCACGAATATTTTATGAGGACGAGGAATATAACGGCGGAAACGCCTATTGCGCCCACCGTGCTGTCGCGCATGATGCGCAAGCGTTCTTCCTTTGTTTTTCCGCCCGCGAGGCCGTCAACGGTATCCGCGAAACCGTCGAGATGAAGCCCGTTGTTCGTAAAAAACAATATCGTTAAAAGCAGCGCGCTTTCAACCCCGGCCGGGAATATTTTTCCTAAAACAAGGTCGGCGAGAACGAGTATCGCGCCCTGAAGCGCCCCGACGAGCGGAAAAAAGCGCATCGAATCCCTTAGCTCTTCGGGAGAGGGTTCGACGTTTCCTCTCAAGGGCAAGACTGTAAGGAACCGGACGGCCGTGAAAAAACTCTTCACCGCTCGACTTCCTCCGATACCCCGGCGTCGCCGAAGGTGGCCATCTCGTTATAAATCCTTACTCCGGCCTCGACAAGCATTATTCCTATGGCCGCGCCCGTTCCTTCGCCGAGGCGAAGGTCTAAGTCCACGAAAGGCCGGAGCCCCATCCTTTCGAGCATCACCTTGTGCCCCTTTTCCACGGAATTGTGGGACGCGAAAATATAGTCTTTTACTTCCTTTGACAATTCGCACGCGATAAGTGCGCCTGCCGTCGAGATAAAGCCGTCTATAACCACGGGAACGCGCTTTGACGCCGCCCCTAATATTAGTCCGGCTATGCCGGCTATTTCAGCGCCTCCGAGTTTTGTCAGTAAATCGAGCGGGTCCAGAGGGTCGGGGTTGTTCGCGGCGATTGCGTCTTTTATTACCTTGATTTTTTGTCCGAAGGCCGTGTCGTCAATACCCGTGCCTCTTCCAGTAACCTCTTCCGCCGGAAGGCCGGAAAGAGCCGCTATGATGGCGCTCGCGGGGGTAGTGTTTCCGATGCCCATCTCGCCGGTGCCGAATATGGCGCCGCTTGATGCGTGCTCTTCCGCGAGTTCGATTCCCACGTCAATGCAGCGCAATGCCTCGGCCCTTGTCATTGCCGGGCCATTGCGTATGTTGGAGGTGCCTTTGACGACCTTTTTTTTGACGAGCCCCGTCGTTACATCGTCAAAATCGCAATCAACCCCTATATCCACCACGATAACCTCGGCGTTCGCCCATCTCGCGAGCACGTTTATGCCGGCCCCGCCATTTAGGAAATTCAAAACCATCTGCCTGGTTACTTCTTTCGGAAATGCCGACACCCCTTCGGCAACGACGCCGTGATCGCCGGCGAACGTGAATATCTTTTTTTGGGTGATGGCGGGCCTCGTGTTGCCGGTGATTGCCGCGACCCTTTCCGCGAATTCCTCAAGACGCCCCAAACTTTTGCGGGGCTTGGTGAGCATGTCGAGCCTTGCGCGCGCTTTCTCGGCGGCAACGAGGTCTATCGGTTTTATGGAATTGATTATTTCAGAAAGCCTCGACATAAACCGTCTCCTCGGAATTTATTTTATCTTTATCGGCAATCCGGCGGCAAGGTAGAACACCTCGTCGGCCTTTTCGGCCATAATCCGGTTTACTGTGCCCGCGAGGTCCCTGAACCTTCTGCCGATTTCCGTAATCGGGACAAGCCCCATGCCGACTTCGTTCGATACCATGATAACGTCCGCCTTTGCCAAGGCGCCGGCCTTTGCCGTTTTTTTCGCTTCGCGGAGTATGGACGCGTCATTCATGCCTGCATCAAGCAGATTCGAGAGCCAGAGCGTAAGACAGTCCACCAAGATGACCGTTCCTTCGCCGGCTTTTTTTATTTCCGATTCGATATTCACCGGTTCTTCGATAGTTTTCCATCTTTTGGGTCTTTTCTTTTTATGCTCGGCTATCCTTTTTTTCATCTCGATGTCGAGCATCTTTGCCGTGGCGAGGAATACCGGCGTTTTCCCACGGAGATTAAGCGATTCGGCGTGTCTCAGGGCGAAGTCGCTTTTTCCGCTCCTCGCGCCGCCTAATATAAAAGTAAATTTTTTCACGATGGTTATTATATAAAAAACCTGCGGGTTTATCGTAAGCCCGCAGGTTTTTTATCCTTAAAAAGCCGCTTTTATCCCCGCATAATACCATCTTTCGGGCGCCGGGTAGAAGTTTTTTACCGTGCCAGTGGTGTTAACCACGGCGTAATCGGAGTATTCTTTGTTAAAGAGGTTATTCACTCCGACGAAGGCCGTTATGCTCTTCATGCCGTAGGAAAGTTTCGCGTCAACCGTGGTGCGGGAGGCGAGTTTTTCCTGCGCGTTTGTGAGGTCGTTTTCGATAAATCTGCTTCCGGCGTAGTTCGCGTTCAATGAGAGTTTCAATTCGTCGGTAAGGGAGGCCGTTCCGGAAAGGTTCGCGCCGTATTTAGGGATAAGAGGCATGTTATTGCCGCTAAACTGCCCGGATTCTATCGTGGCCTTGGAATAAGTTCCGTTCGCCGAGACCTTAAGCCATTTAGTCAGGTTCGTCTCGATTCCGGCTTCTACTCCTTTATGATTTACGGAGGAGATGTTTTCGTTCGCGCCGAAAAATCCTGTCGCCGGATTATAGAAAAGCTCGTCTTCTACCTTCATGGTATAGACGGTGAGCGAGGCGCTCGTGTCTTTCGAGAGAGGGTGGGATACTCCCGCCTCGTAGGTAACGGCCTTTTCCGGCTCAAGGAGCGTTATGGTGCCGTCGAAGGAGAAGAGTTCGTCGGTCGTAGGAAGCCTGAAGCCGTTTGAATACGAGACGAAGAACTTGCCGCCCTCTACGTGGTTATAGGTAATTCCGAGTTTCGAGGAATTTCTCTTAATGGTCTTTTCTCCGCTGTTTGTGCCGGAAAACGTGTCAACCACCGTGTCTTCGAACTTGGCAATGGTGCGGCGAAATCCCGCGAGAAGCGTAATGCCCGGAGCAAGAGAGAATTCATCCTCTATATAGTAGCCGGTTTCTTTCTTCTCCACGTCGGAGACCGTTGTGCCCCAAGAACTTATGCTTTTATTGTCCACCTTGGATACGTAGTTGTCGGCTCCTGCAACAAAGACGTTTTTATTGCCTGCGATGTCGCGCCGAGCAATGAACTTGGCTTTGAGTTCGGTCCTGTTGGTATCCCGCACCATATTAAAGAGCGAGCCGAAGAAGAATATGTCGGAATCGAATTCTCTGTTATTGAAGCCGTAGGAGAGTTCGAGGTTGTAATGGTCTTGGAAGTCAAAACCGGCGATGGCGTTATAGTAGTATTGGTCGTAATCCACGCCGTTATCCGGGCTCGTGGTTTGCTTTCTGTCGGCTTTGAGCTCGGCCTCGGTAAGTCCTCCGGGAAGGCCCTGGCTGTCGGAGTGAGTTCCGCCTTCGATATCGAGATAGAACGAATCAGACGGGGTAAGGCCGAGGCGGCCTGTCAAATCCTTCGCTGAAAACTCGCCGTTATCCCTGTATCCGCCGGTCTTTTTTGTCTTGCCGAAGATGTAGTAGTTGTATTTTTCGCCTCGCTCGCTTATCGAGAGGTTTTCGGATGAGCCAGAAAAACTTTCCATCCGCCCTTCGACGTCAATGGAGGTCGTTTCGGTTTTTCCTTTTTTGGTGATGATGTTTATCACGCCGGAGGTGGCGTTATCGCCGTAAAGCACGCTCCCCGTGCCGCGCACCACCTCTATCCTCTCGACGTTTTCAAGAGGGATGAGGTTCCAGTCAACGCCGCTTAAGTCTATTTCGTTGACCCTTCTGCCGTCAATCAAAACAACCGTGTTGACGCCTCTCGCGAAACCCCTGCCGTCAATAATTGATTTGGTGCCCGTGCCGTAGAGGTCTCTTATCGTAAGACCTTCGACGTTTTTCAACACGTCCTGCACCGTAGTCGCGGTGGAGTTTTGAATGTCTTCATTCGTTATGACGGTAATCGAGGACGGGAGTTTTTCGACGTTGGAATCCGTCCTCGTGGCCGTTACGACGATTGTATCGAGTTCGGTGTCGGCCGCAAAAACCGGCCTAATGGCGAAAATGGAAATTATGGAAAGAAATATCGCTGCGCTAAGACGCATGACTGCCTCCGTAGATAAAGTTTTTTTGTTTTATGGGGATCGAGTTAAGACAAGAAATGTTATTGGAATGGAATGGTCATTGGAACCTCCCAAGAGGAATTTATTGAATGGCGGAGTGTTCCGGCTTGAGGGCAGTTGTTAAGAAGACTTTTCTACTCGCCCGCCTTCCCACCTCGACGTTACATCAAGGCAGTGGCATCTGCCCGGGGTTTCCCGGGCGCAGGGATAAATCCCTGCGGGCTTTCGTTCCCTTTTACGGCTGCTGGGCAGCGGGGGGCTTTCACCCCACTTCCTCACATCCATCCTGAAGTCTTTATACTTTTTTCGAGCTAAGGTGTCAAGGGTTTTTTATCAGGGCTTTAACAGCGAGAGGCGATAGTGTATTTACAGCCGTTTCTCTATCTTTTGTAGCTCAGGGCTTATGATGAATTTTCTCACCTTATTTCCCTTCCCCTCCCTAACCCTTCCCTTCGGGTGGGTGCCCCTTGGGGAGGGAAGGGTGGGGTAGCCCTGATATATAAAAGAGTGTGTCTTTGAGTGGAAAACACAAGAGTCGCTTTAAATGAAATGCCTTGAGGAAGGCGAGAGTCTTACTCTATTATCTTCGGAACCTTGAAGCAGCCTTTTTCTTTATCCGGAGCGTTCGCGAGCGCTTCGTCTCTCTTAAGAGAAGCAGAGGCAGCGTCGTCGCGAAGCGGCGTTGAAAGAGGCGTCGGGGTACCCGCGCTAAAC
>JBAQMW010000239.1:0-3055 GCA_049303155.1 Thermodesulfobacteriota bacterium
AGGTTACTGAGGAAAAAAAGCGCGAGCAAAGCAATGAGACAGAGGAGATTCTCAAGCTCAACAAGGCCGCGCTCGAATTTTTCGTAGCGTCCCTTAAATCCAAGGACGGCGTTTTGGCGAGGGATTACATAAAAGAGAGGGGCTACGAGGGCGAGTTAGCGGATAGGTTTCGGGTCGGCTACGCGCCGGGAGCGGGAAATCTCCTTCACGCGCATCTCAAAGCCGGGAACTCCAACGTGGAGCTTGCGGTAAAGATAGGGCTTCTTGGCAAGGACGCGAACCGTTATTACGACCGTTTCAGAGGCAGGCTCATATTCCCCATAACTGATTCACAGGGACGCGTTATCGGCTTCGGCGGAAGGAGCATGGACGGAAGAGAGCCGAAGTATCTTAATTCTCCGGAGTCGCCGGTTTTCAGGAAGGCCTCTATCCTTTATGGCCTTTACAGCGCGAAGGCCGCGATGGGGAAAGAAGGTTCGGCGATAATCGTCGAGGGATATTTCGATCTTCTCTCTCTCCGAAAGGCCGGCTTCGTAAACAGCGTCGCCACCATGGGCACGGCCTTGACCTTGGAGCATTTAAGGAATATCAAACGTTACGCCAAGGCCGTCTACGTGCTCTTTGATAATGACGAGGCCGGAAAGAAGGCGGCATTGAGGGGTCTCGGCCTTTTCATGGAAGAGGGCATGGCGGCAATGGCCGTGGTTTTGCCCGAGGGCAAGGATCCGGACGATTTCCTTAAAAAACGCGGCCCGGCCGGGCTTAAGGAGGCAATCGGTTTGGCCGAACCCTTGATGGATTTCTTTTTAAAGGAATTGAAGAAGAGGTTCGACGTGGCGACGCCGCGCGGAAAGACCTCTTATCTTGAAGAGGCTCTGCCATATATAGCGAGGACGAAAAACGTCGCCGAAAAAGACCACTACGCGGGCAAGCTCGGCCGGGTCTTGAGTATAAGCACGGACGCCGTCTACACGGCCATGAACAGGTTCGAGAAAGAGGGCCGGGTTCCGAGCGAAGTTATCGGAAATGCCATAAGGCCTTCGACCACTAAGGCCGCGGAATCCATGCTTTTGAAGGTCGTTTTGAGAAACCCCCGGCTCTATGACAATGACGTCCTTGCCGCCTTGGGAAGATTCAACGACCCGGCCTTAAAGGCCGTTTCGGTCTGCGTAAGCGAGTGTCTTAAGCATGGGATTACCGAGCCGTCAATGATCCTTGAAAGGGCCGAGGGAGAGGGAGTAAAGGATTTTTTGGCCGGGATTTTTTTCAAGGAAGAAGACGGTTTTATGGAATCCCCCGAAAAGATGCTCAAAGACTGCGTTGAAAATATTCTCAACGAAGGCAAACTGAAATGGAAGAATTTCAGCTTCAGTGTGAAAAGGTAACCCTATGAAAATCATCGAAAGGCTCGGCTCGGTAGGCAGGGGTTCAAAATTTTGAACCCCTGCAACAGCAATACATGCGCCCGCGTCAAACATTTACGGCGAAAAGTCGGGGTACCCATGCGCGGGGTACCCATGCGGAGCATGGATCGGGGTCGGGGTTGATATTTGGTATTTGATTTTTATCCCCAATGCGCCAAGGAGGGACTTGTCATGACCGGAACCCATGAGTTCGACGAAGAGCCGATTCCGGCCTGCGAAGGCGGGGAAGACATTGGAAACGGCCTTCGCGAAGAAGAGACCGCGGAAACGTTTTTCTTGAAAAGGCGGAGCGCCGGCGAGGCCTTGCCGGACGTCCATGACGGTGTTGTCTTCGATTTCATGGACCCGGTAAAGAGTTATTTCCGCGAGATGCGCGGCGAGTGCCTTCTCACGAAGGGTGAGGAGGTCGAGCTTTCCATGACCATAGAGTCGGCCCGGCACGATTTGATACGCGAGTTTATGAAGACCCCTTTCCTTATTGGGGAACTTAATTTGCTCGGTATTAGGTTCGCGGAAAGCGAATCAGTTTCCGAAGACGACGAGCGCGAGAGGAAAAAACTTCTTAGAAAAATAAAAGAAGTCCGGCGCCTCTCGGCGGTCCGTCCCGGCGCTGCGGCAAAAAAGGCATCTCGCCTCGATGTCCGGAGGGCGGAGCGCCTGCTTCGCCTTATAGACGATATCGGGAAGAACTCGGATTTGTCTTCGAGTGTGTCGAGGCGGATTATGGCGAATGCCGCCGAGGCGAAGAGGGTTAAACGAAGGCTCGTCTCCATAGAGGCCGTCCCGGCGTTTCGGGCGAAGGGCAAAGGGAAAAAGGCCGCGTCTTTGTCCGGCAAAAAGTCTTCGAAGGAAAAGGAGATTCAAAGGCTTGAAAAAGAACTTAAGTCAATCGAAAGGGCCGCGGGGCTTAAGTGTGGCGAGATATTCGACGCCGTAAAGCGGATGAAGAGGCTTCGGCAAAAGGCCGCCGCGGCGAAAGACGTGCTCGTTCGCTCCAATCTCCGGCTTGTGGTGAGCATCGCCAAGAGGTACGTCGGGAAAGGTCTGCATTTTCTCGACCTTGTGCAGGAAGGCAACATGGGGCTTATGAGGGCGGTGGATAAGTTCGAGTACAAAAGAGGATATAAGTTTTCCACCTACGCGACGTGGTGGATAAGGCAGGCAGTAACGAGGGCCATAGCCGACCAGTCGAGGACCATACGCATACCCGTGCACATGAGCGAGACCCTTAACAGGCTTAGCCGCGTCTCAAGGCAGTTCGTCCAGCAAAACGGACGCGAGCCGGTTGCCGAAGAGATAGCCGAGGCCATGGGGCTTTCGGCGGACAAGGTGAGAAAGGCCCTTAAGATAGCGCGCGATCCGGTCTCTTTCGAAACGCCGGTGGGAGACGACGAGGGCGTTCTCTTGGGCGAGTTCATAGCCGACAGGAACTCTATTTCCCCGGCTGATTCGCTTTTAAACGCTAATCTCGCAAAATGCATGGGAGAGGTGCTCTCCACCCTTTCTCCGAGGGAAGAGAAGATACTTCGCATGAGGTTCGGCATAGGTATCGATACCGATTACACGCTTGAAGAAGTAGGAGCGCATTTTAAAGTTACGCGCGAGAGGGTGCGCCAGATAGAGGCAAAGGC
>JBAQMW010000240.1:0-1866 GCA_049303155.1 Thermodesulfobacteriota bacterium
TCGCATGGGTACCCCGCGGGCGCCCCGGCGTTGCTCTCGACGCTGGTTCAGGTTTACAACCTGAACCAAATATTTTGCACAAAGTAATCACGAACTTAAAGGAGCAGGTTGCAAACCTGCTCCCGCATAGTTTACCGGCCTGTGCCTTGCTTTACTTTGCCCTAACGTCATATATAATTAAATTAACGGGATAAGGAAAGGAGAATTCAGTCATGCCGCTTATTCCCATGGTAATAGAGCAGTCCGGAAGAGGGGAGAGGGCCTACGACATCTACTCGAGGCTCCTTAAGGACAGAATAATATTCCTCGGCACCCAGATAGACGATAACGTCGCTAACGTCGTCATAGCGCAGCTTCTTTTCCTTGAAAGCGAAGACCCTGAAAAGGAAATCCACCTCTACATAAATTCCCCCGGCGGGTTGGTGAGCGCCGGGCTCGCCATCTATGACACCATGCAGTACGTAAAGCCCGACATCTCGACCATCTGCATGGGGCAGGCCGCGAGCATGGGGGCGCTTTTATTGGCCGGAGGCGCGCCTAAGAAAAGGTTCGCCCTGCCTAATTCGAGAATCCTCATACACCAGCCCTTGGGAGGCGCTCAGGGGCAGGCTACGGACATAGACATACAGGCGAAGGAGATATTGAGGCTTCGCCACGAACTCACGAAAATCCTCGCCAAGCACAGCGGCAAGCCGTTCGATACGATAGCCAGGGACACGGAGAGGGATTTCTTTATGAATGGCGAGCAGGCGAAAGAATATGGTATAATTGATTTAGTTATAGAGAAAAGGCTTTAAGCCGCATTAAATGAACGAGCCCATGGCAAGGGAGGTTGATTATGACCGGAAGCGGAAACAACAACAATAAAAAAAGGGGAGATAGTCACCTTTCCTGCTCTTTTTGCGGCAAAAGGCAGGACGAGGTCAGAAAACTCGTCGCAGGCCCCATGGTCTACATCTGCGACGAATGTATCGGCCTCTGTAACGACATCATAGCCGAGGAGTACCAAAGGGACGACATAACGAAGAAGGCCCGCTCCACTCCGAAGCCCTCCGAGATAAAAAAGACGCTTGACGACTACGTCATAGGCCAGTCCTACGCCAAGAAGGTCCTTTCGGTCGCCGTTTATAACCATTACAAGAGGATAGAGAGCAGGCTCGCGCTCGGCGGGATAGACATACAGAAGAGCAACATATTGCTTCTCGGCCCGACCGGAAGCGGCAAAACTCTCCTTGCCCAAACGCTCGCGAAGATACTGAACGTCCCCTTTACCATAGCGGACGCGACCACTCTTACCGAGGCCGGTTACGTCGGCGAGGACGTCGAAAATATCATACTCAGTCTTTTGCAGAACGCCGAATACGACGTCGAGAGGTGCCAGAAGGGCATCGTCTACATAGACGAGATAGATAAGATTGCGAGGAAGGGCGACAGCCCCTCCATAACGAGGGACGTCTCCGGCGAGGGCGTTCAGCAGGCGCTCCTCAAGATAATGGAGGGCACGATAGCCAATATTCCACCCAAGGGCGGCAGGAAGCACCCCCAGCAGGAATTTATACAGGTTGACACGACGAACATACTTTTTATCTGCGGCGGCGCGTTCATAGGCATCGAGAACGTGGTAAGCCAGAGGATAGGGAAAAAGACGCTCGGTTTTTCGTCGGAGCCGTTGAGCAAGCTGGACAAGAAGACGTTTTCGGAACTCATCCACAGGGTCGAGCCCGAAGACGTCATGAGGTATGGCATGATACCGGAATTCATGGGAAGGCTTCCGATTATAGCGGCGCTTGACGAGCTTGACGAGAAGAGCCTCGTGAAGATCTTGACCGAGCCCAGAAACGCCCTCGTGAAGCAGTACCATAAGCT
>JBAQMW010000241.1:0-2308 GCA_049303155.1 Thermodesulfobacteriota bacterium
ACCTTTACCTTATAAGGCGCTATTCTTTTGCCTTTAACCGTTGTTACCTCTTCAGGGCCGCGCTCTTCGATTGGGATAAAGTCGCCGTTTTTGATATTGAGGTCGAACGTGGAAGACGGAGCCGCTACGTAAAAAGGTATGTTGTGGGCATTCGCGAGCACCGCTACCGAGTATGTGCCGATTTTATTCGCCACGTCCCCGTTAGATGCAATCCTGTCGGCTCCGACCACCACCGCGTCTATGAGCCCCTGTCTCATCATTACACCGGCCATGTTGTCGGTTATGAGGGTTACGTCTATATTGTCTTCCATGAGTTCCCACGCCGTAAGACGCGAGCCCTGTAACACCGGCCTTGTTTCGTCCGCGAATACCTTTATCTTTTTCCCCGCCTCAATCGCGCCTCTTATGACTCCGAGCGCCGTGCCGTATCCGGCCGTTGCGAGGGCGCCCGCGTTACAGTGGGTGAGGACGGTAGAATTGTTCTTCAGGAGTTTTCCGCCGTGTTTTCCTATGAGGCGGCACATGGCTATGTCTTCGGAGTGTATGAGCTTTGCCTCTTTTACGAGGCGGCTTTTGATTTTTTCGATTGGAAGATTTTTCGAAGCCTCGAAAACGCCTCTCATCCTCTCGACCGCCCAGAAGAGGTTCACGGCCGTCGGCCTTGTCGCGGCTATCACGCGGGAAACCTTGTCGAATTCTTTTTTGAATTTCTTGAAGTCGGTCGTCTTTACGCTCTTCGCCCCGAGCGCGATTCCCATGGCCGCGGTAACGCCTATCGCGGGCGCGCCGCGCACCAAAAGCCTTTTAATCGCGTCCGCCACGTCTCTATAATCCCGAAACGTCCTATAAACCACCTTTGTCGGAAGAAGAGTCTGGTCGAGCAGCAAGACTCCGTTATTTTTCCATTCCACGGTCTTGAACATTAGTTGTCCTTGTCCTTGCGGACGGTAAAATGAATGAATAAGCCCCTGCGGCATCCATAGCACGATGTAAATTGAAATATCGCGGGTGCGTGCAGAGCTTGTCCCCGCAATCGGGGTACCCATGCGAAGCATGGGTCGCGGGGAGGGTACCCCTGCTTAGTTGAGTATGCGTTTTTTGGCGTTTCCGGCCTTGGATATCGAGGCGGGCGCCCCGGGCGCTCTTATCGGCACGGCTATCTGGTCGCCCGGCCTTAAGCGGCGGACGTTTTTGATGTCGTTCAGGTGCATGAGGGGTTTTAATTCCGTTCCGTACCTTCTTGCTATTTGAGAGAGGGTTTCGCCTCTTTTAACCTTGTGTATCAGGAACTTTACGAGTTCCTGCTTTGGCATGGACACGAGTTTTTCCCTTACGAGTTCGCCTTTGCCGAGCGGCACCTTTATCTCGTAGTTTTTATAGTCCGGAGGCGTAAACCATCTTTTGAGTTCCGGGTTCAAGGATTTTATTTCTTCAACGCCGGTCTGCGCGGCCTCGGCTATTATGTTTATGTCGGTCGGGGAGTGGACAGAGACTTTTTCGTAGAGGACCGGCTCGCTATAGTTCATGCCGGTAAACCCGTATCTTGCCGGGTCTTTGGCTATGAGTATGGCCGCTATGAGCTTTGGCACGTATTCCTTGGTCTCTCTTTTGAGGGGATTTTTGTGAGAAGCGAGTTCCCAGAAATCCGAGGTCTTGTGGGTTTTTATGGCTCTTTTTATCTTGCCTTCTCCGGCGTTGTATCCCGCGGCGGCAAGATACCATGAATCGAACATCGAGTTAAGCGCGCTTAAGTATGTGGCGGCCGCTAAAGTAGCTTTTTCAGGGTCTCTTCTTTCGTCTATCCACCAATCAACCCGCAGGCCATAGAGCTTCGCCGTGCCCGGTATGAATTGCCACATGCCTGCCGCGCGCGCCCTCGAATAAGCGTAAGGATTGAGGCCGCTTTCTATGAGCGCCAGATATATCAAATCCAGCGGAAGCCCCGCCTCTTCGAGTATCCCGCTTATCATGGGCGTGTAGGCAGGGGTGCGCTCAAGCCACTTTGTGAAGACCTTTTTGCCGCGCGTCTGGAAGTAACGGATGAAGCTGTTGACGTTTTTGTTTAGCACTATGGGCATGTCCGAGGGATAAAGGGCGACGCTCCATTCGCAAAGTCCTGTGAGTTCGCTTATCGGGAGAGGTCCGGTTTTTATCGCGTAGGCGTCTTCCATCGCGGCGAAAAGCTCGTAGGCGTACTCGTCCGTAATATCGGCATCAATGAGCGTAATGCCGGGGTCAAGGAGAAGCAACGGCTCTTCGGCAAGCGGGCCGGAGAGCATCGCTGTTTGCGCGCGCTCGCCAACCGCGC
>JBAQMW010000242.1:0-2103 GCA_049303155.1 Thermodesulfobacteriota bacterium
GTCTCAGGCATATGAAATGAAGTTTAGCAGGTAAGCCGGCAAGCGTCAAGGCGAGGGCAGGAGCCGCGGCGTTCTCCACGGTAAAATCCGTTTTTAATCCGTATTGACAACGCCCAGCGTATTATTATATCTTGAGAGACAATGATAAACACGGATGAAATAAAATTCTCTTCACACGGCCTTATCCCCGCCATAGCTCAGGACGCCGTGTCCGGAGAGGTCTTGATGCTCGCCTACATGAATAAAGAATCTCTCGATAAGACCCTCTCCACGGGCAAGGCCCACTACTTCAGCCGCTCGCGCGACAAACTCTGGCTAAAGGGCGAAACGTCAGGGAACTTTCAAGAAATAACGGAAGTCCTTTACGACTGCGACGCGGACACCATACTTCTAAAGGTCAGGCAAACCGGAAGCGCGTGCCACACAGGCGAGAGAAGCTGCTTTTTCAGGCGTCTCGACACAGGCGGGAAGGAAACCAAAGACGCATCCGTCATAGCCGAACTCTTCCGCGTCATAGAAAAAAGAAAAAAGGCGAATGTCGAAGAATCCTACGTGGCGAGCCTCTTTTCAAATGGGTTGCCCAAGATAGCCGCTAAAATCCACGAAGAGGCGGCCGAGCTTATATCGTCCGCCAAAAACGGCGGCAAAGAAGAAATCACTCACGAACTGTGCGACCTCTGGTTCCACACCCTCGTGCTCCTCGGACACAAGGGCATAGACATAGAAGACGTGTTCAAGGAACTCTCAAGGCGTTCCGGTACGTCGGGGCTGGAAGAAAAGGCTTCAAGGAAAAAAGATTGACGAAGGGAAAAACCCATCACCCTGCTGGTTCAGGTTTACAACCTGAACCAAATATTTCGCATAGAGCAATCACGAACTTAGAGGAGCAGGTTGCAAACCTGCTCCCGCAAAAGAAACGAGATTGCTTCGGGATAAAGCCCCTCGCAATGACGGATTAGGTAGTCATTGCGAGCGAAGCGAAGCAATCTCATACTTCCCTGCCTTACTTAAAGACCCACAGAACGGGACACGGCGAGTGTTTGGTTACCTTATCTATAACGCTGCCGTAGAAAATCTTGCCGACCGGGGAATGGCGGTGTGTCGCCATGACTATGACGTCGGCCGCCCGCTCCGAGGCTTCGGCCACGATTTCATGCGCCGCGTCCCCGTCGCGCAAAACCGTTTCGACGTTTTTCATGTCATTGATTTTTGCGGCCTTTTTATCCAACAGGTCTCTGCCTTCTTTTAACCACACATCGTGCAGTTTTTTCCACTCCGCCGACTTTCCGACCACGTCCAGCCCGCGGTACCATTTTTCAACGACATGAAGCAATACGAGTTTTGCCTCCGAGACCTTGCTCATATACACCGCATGCCCTATGGCCAACTCCGAGAGTTCCGTGGCGTCAACAGGGCAGATGATTGTTTTGTATTTCATCTATTCCTCCATTCATCCCGCGATTATTCCTTGATTTAATCAAGGAACCGGGCTTAAATTTTTTTATATCGAAAGAACGCCTTCGCTCTTTCTCTTTTCACGTTCTGTGGGAGAGAGCGCCTTGCCGCCCTTGCCGACCCATGTGGTAGTCCACCTGCGGTATGTCACGATATACATGATAAAGATGCCGCCGGCAATGACCGTCCAGAGGAGGAATCCGTAACTGAACGTGCCGTAGTATTGTTTCGATATGCCCATGGCGTTAGGTATGAGGCTTCCGCCGAGGGCGCCTATCTCTCCTATGAGGCTCATTGCTATGGCTGTATTGCCGGGCCAGCGATGAGGCACCAACTGGAACGTGGAGCCATTTCCTGCGCCGAGACTGAAGAAAAGAATTATCATAATCAGCGTCATGACGACCACTGAGGGCATGGTGCTTGCCGCAATGGCCGCTAAAGCGACAAACCCGCATATCACGACCATGACGTTCAAACCGCCGAACCTATCGGCGATATATCCGCCGAGGACGCGCGAGATGCTCGCCATTATTATGATGACGGCGGCATACTGTCCCATCTGCGACTTTTGTATGCCGAACTGGTCATGGAACAGGGTCGGCAGGAAGTTCGTAAACCCGATGTACCCGCCGAAGGTAAGTATGTAGG